>JAEYQV010000112.1 GCA_023409835.1 Bacillota bacterium | reverse complement strand
GTTATATCCTTTGCTTCAAAAGGTTCCTCAGATTAAGGAATTAATGGACGGGAGATAGCGCCTCCTTAGGGGAGGCGAATTCGTATTCCGGTAATAATCCCTACCGAATAATTATTTGACATTATATAAAGCATTAGAATTAATAAGAAATAGGATCATTGACATACCTATCGTATCGTCATATAATAAAATCATACCGGAACTGGCGGATATGTGGGTAACCACAGGGGACCGGTATAAGCTTTCAGCTTTTCTTGTAATTTAAGCTTAAAAAAATGTCGACCGCCTGGGCAGTGCGTAAAATCGCATGGCTCAGGCGTTTTTTTATGACAACGGAGACGATTTAGCGTTTCACCTTGTGGGCAGGAATATTTCCTGCGACTTAAGCTTAGCAGAAGTGCTAACACGCACTGCTGACTAGCTCGCGCAGTGTCTCGCCAGACTTAAGCTGAGACTTAAGAGCTATGCCCTAGCCAAGCGATTGCCACTATAATCTTAAGTAACCGGGAAAGGGAGATGGATACAATGAATGCATGGTATGAATTCAAGCAGGGAATATGGCAGGAGGAAATCAACGTCAGAGATTTTATCATAAGAAATTACACACCCTATGCTGGTGATGAGAGCTTCCTGGCTCCTGCTACACCCAGAACTCTTGATTTGAATGAAGAATACGGCAAATTGGCGAAGGAGGAACACGAGAGAGGTGTTCTCTCCATTAATACGGATAAGGTATCCTCCTTATTGACCTATGCCCCCTCCTATCTGGATCAGGAAAAGGAGTTAATCTATGGTTTCCAGACAGATGCACCACTTCGCCGCGGCGTGAATCCCTTCGGTGGTATCCGCATGGCCAGACAGTCCTGCGAGGCCTATGGCTATACCTTGTCTGATGAGATCGAGGAGCATTTTCGCTATCGTACTACACATAATGACGGAGTCTTCCGTGTCTATACCCCCGAGATGAGAAAGGCACGGAAAAGCGGTGTAATCACCGGACTTCCGGATGCTTACGGCCGTGGAAGAATTATCGGAGATTACCGAAGAGTTCCTCTGTACGGAATCGATTTTCTGGTACAGCATAAGGAAAAGGATAAATTGCTGCTTGGCAAAGGCTCTATGACCGAAGAGACAATACGTACTCTGGAGGAGCTGTACCGCCAGATCGATTTCCTTAAGCAATTGAAGGAAATGGCTTCCGGCTATGGGATTGACATCTCAGGACCCGCCACAAATGCAAGAGAAGCAGTCCAATGGCTTTATTTTGCATATCTCGGAGCAATCAAGGAGCAGAACGGAGCTGCAATGTCCTTAGGAAGAACCTCAACCTTCCTGGATATTTATTTTGAACGGGATTTACGGAATGGAATTCTGGATGAAACGGCTGCCCAGGAGATTATTGATCAATTTGTGTTAAAGCTGCGGATGGCCAGACAGCTGCGTACACCGGAATATAACGAATTATTTGCAGGGGATCCGATGTGGATTACGGAAGCAATCGGAGGAATTACAGAGAAGGGTCAAAGCCTGGTTACCAAGAACAGCTTTCGATTCCTTCATACTCTGACTACACTTTCTCCTGCCCCTGAGCCTAACCTGACGGTACTCTGGTCAGAGAAGCTTCCGGCAAACTTTAAGAATTACTGTGCGAAGATGTCGATAATGACGGATTCTCTGCAGTATGAAAATGATGATCTGATGCGACTCAGATACGGGGACGATTACGGTATAGCCTGCTGCGTATCAGCAATGAAGCTCGGAAAGCAGATGCAGTTCTTCGGAGCACGCTGTAATCTGGCTAAGGTACTCCTGATGAGCTTGAACGGAGGAAGGGATGAGGTCAGCGGAGAACAGATCGGACCGGTGTCTCCCATCTTCCCTGCGGGTAAAGGGCTAGATTACGAGGAAGTAAGGAGAAGCTTCCTCTCTATGATGGACTGGCTATGCGGTCTATATGTGAATACAATGAATATCATCCACTATATGCATGATAAGTATGCCTATGAAAAGCTTCAGATGGCACTTCATGACACTGAGGTGGAACGCCTAATGGCATTTGGTATCGCCGGCTTATCCGTCGTTGCCGATTCTCTGA
Source organism: Bacillota bacterium (assembly GCA_023409835.1). Classification (GTDB taxonomy): domain Bacteria; phylum Bacillota; class Clostridia; order Lachnospirales; family Lachnospiraceae; genus Mobilitalea. The sequence goes on along the minus strand of JAEYQV010000112.1, from coordinate 2,168 downwards.
GTGCAATAAAGTATGCAAAGGTAACTCCCATCAAGAATGAACAGGGTCTAATCATCGATTTTAGTGTGGAAGGAGAATATCCTTCCTATGGGAATAATGATGATCGTGCGGACCAGATTGCCCAGAACCTGACCGAAGAGTTCATGGCGAGATTACGGAGACATCCTGCCTATCGTAATGCAGTCCATACCCTGTCCATATTAACGATAACCAGTAACGTAGTATATGGCAAGAAAACCGGTTCTACTCCGGATAGCAGGAAGAAGGGCTCTCCCTTCGCCCCCGGTGCCAATCCGATGCATGGAAGGGATGAGAAGGGTGCTCTGGCTTCCTTATTATCCGTTGCAAAGCTGGACTATGATACCTGTAGGGACGGCATTTCTAACACCTTTACGGTTACCCCGGACGCCTTGGGAAAGACATCAGAGGATCGGATTCATAACCTAAGCGGTATCCTGGACGGATATTTTGCCGGGAAAGGACATCACCTGAATGTCAATGTACTGAACCGCTCCCTCCTTCTAGATGCGAAAGAGCATCCCGAGAAATATCCGAACCTTACTATCCGGGTATCCGGATATGCGGTACGCTTCAATTCCTTAAGTCCCAGACAGCAGGAGGAAGTAATCGCAAGATCCTTCCACGATAAATTATAAATACAATACCAGGTTGTAGTACAGCTTAGTACTCCTCCTTGGCCGATCGGCCTCATATAGAAGATGCCTGCTCCTTATCTAAGATGATAAAGCCGCAGGCATCTTTCTTAATTATATCTTATTTAATCTCGGATATTCCGGTATTACAGTATTATTATTTTGAAAGGCTCCGGTATTGCAGCCTTTATATCCTACTGCTAATTTACCCAAGCTGTTCCTCTTCGGATATGATTACTTGTTTTGCTTTATGATTGGCCAGTATTCCAATTCCCATCATGGTCCAGAAGATCGGTGCAGTTGTTATCGTTGAATCATTGGCTAATCCAGTGATCATATAAGCAATCGTACCAAGGAAGACAGCGACACCAACCTGTGCATAATAAGATTTAAATCTTCCCTTGATATATAGCCTCAACGACGTAACGAAATACATACCATAAAAAACAAGGAAGGCTATTAATGATACCATACCTGTCTGTACTGCTATCTGAAGATACATGTTATGGGGCTTGGTAGTGATAAGTCCTTGATATCCCGCCTGTATCGCCCTAAGATAATCCTGCTGGGGAAATGCCGTAACAAAGTTATCCGGACCGGCGCCGAGAAGGATATATTTTTTTAGTAAGGGTATCGTCCTTGACCAGAGATATCCTCTTCCGGATGCAAGTCTTTCATAGCCTGTGAATACACCGGAGGGAGCATTTATCATTTTATCCGGTTTACCGGCAGAATTAATATAATAGTAGGTATGTTCCTGCGCATTATTTACAAATCTCCATTGCATACCATCTACTGTTATATAGAACACATCAATATATTGAGGATCCGGCCCGATTACAAAACCAGGAAAACGGCTATCCATAGAATTAAGCATTCCATTCTCATTTTGAAATGAAATCACATTTCCATCTGTATCTGTCAGAATAAAGCTCCGGTTATTATTCTCATCAACATGATAGGAAACTCTCATCTCATTCCCAAGATAATTCAACGATACAGAATCATCCCCGGTTTCAATGGATGACAATGGATATTCTGTTCTGGCTATATTCCCTAGGGACATAATCCGATGAACCATTACTCCATCCGTCTTATTATTCGCATAAATTATTAGCAGACCTATGATAAGTAGAGCCGGAATGGTAATATAGAAGAATTTTACTATATAACGTCTCATCAGAACCAGAAATACAAAAACTGATACAGCTAACCCAATGATACCGGTCAAGGATTGAGAACCGATGATCGCAAAAATCAGACCGGTTATAGCTAGCAGGTGCAAAACCATCATATACCATTTCTTCTGGAAAAACAGTAAGACCGTAAATATCGGAAGAAGCAAGGCTGCATAGCTACCTACATAGTTGGGATTATACATCGGGCCATACACCCTGCCCTTTTCAAAATTGAATTCCGCCACCTCACCACTCCGATATTTCTCCGGTATCATAAGCTTAGCTGCAAGATCTGTCTTATAGAAATCATATCCCAGAAATTGAAATAGCATTAAAA
>JAEYQV010000103.1 GCA_023409835.1 Bacillota bacterium | reverse complement strand
TCCACTAACTCAATACAATCAATCTCTCCGTCAAGATACGATTTTAATGATTTACCCACTTGAAGGGTAACAGATGCAACCATACCTGGTAAACTTGTCTTCGAAAATGCAACTATTGTTTTATTCTTGCTGGCCGCCATAAACCCTCTGATAGCTGTATCACTGGCCCCGGAGATATAACCCAATGCACTTCCTTTCGCTACATCTATGGCAGTATCTTGTAACGCCTCTGTTATCTCCTTATCTCCTCTCATCACACATACAACATTCTGGGACACAGAAATCGCTCCGGAGACTATAGCTGCTCCTTTGGCCTCTTCCATACCGGAACGATGGGCAGTTTCAACCACATGCTTCGCCGTTGCCAGTTTAGGATGTTCTCTTAAGAACATAGCTTCTCTGGAGGATATTCCGCTATTCTTTATATCTTTACTTATTTGCTTATACTTCTCTGCCTGCTCCTTTAACTGTTTTGCTTTTTCAATATTACCTTTCTGTTGTTCAATTAAGGCTTGCTTCTCAAGTATTTCAGCCTGTTCTAATGCATATTTCTTTGCATATTCATACTGTTCTTTAGGAACTAAAACATCATGTCCCCGATACTTGTCCCACTTCTTACCCGCCAACTTATTAACCGTATTTTCAGAACTTTTTACTATCTCTTCTTTGGTCTGATAAGCTCCGCAGAATTTCATCTGCGCTCCCCATTGTGGATCCTGACCATTCAGTACGGGGTTTCCTTTCACATCAACTACAATAACATCATATACCTGATCATTTCCTCTTCCGACATCATTCGATCTTGCCACCCTATTATTACTGCGGTTAATAATGTTATCTGCATTGGTTCTATTCACATAATCTACCTCTGCAGCAAAACCGGCTTGTTGCTTTAGATTCTGATATTTGAATCCTTTATTCACTTTACCCTCGGCAACCTGTTTCAGTCCTTTTTTCACAAGATTACCGTCTTCATCAAAGGTACCCCGGTACCCTTTAATGAATTCACTGGCTGCTCGTCCATATCGTTCCACCTGTTGTCCGGTTGTAGCTCCGATCACACTTTCCCTCATATGATCTTTCTTACTATCACTATCCATAATTCTCACTCTCCAAATGACTTATCCTAATATTTGTTTTCACTTTTTTAAAGAGATTGCAAAGTAATTTTATTACAGTAGAATAGAAACCTTTCCCTTCGCCCATCGGCTTACATTATTCTATATTTTACCACAATTAAGCCCAGATTTCTACATTATGATTTATAGTGATTAAGGAATTTTTTTCGTTTCACTGATCTTCATAGCCTTCCCGTCAGTAACGATTGTTATGGCTCCGCGTTCACTGGTAATTAAGCTCTCACTTCCAATCCGGTTAAGCCGGTCCAGCAGCTCTTCATGAGGATGCCCGTATCGGTTCTTCTTTCCGCAGGAGATCAATGCATAATCGGGCTGAATCAACTCAAGAAAATCCTCATAGGTTGAGTTTCTGGAGCCATGATGGGCAATCTTTAGAACCTCATAATCCGCAGGAAGTCCGTCTTCCATCCCCTGCCGTGCTGCAAGAAGCCGTTTCATTACCAGCTTCTCTCCATCCCTCTCTAAGTCCCCCGTCAGCAACAGATCAAATTCCCCATAGCTGATACTGAGTACCGACGAATAAGAATTGTCTGAGAGAAATTGAAAGCCCGCCGCCGGATGCAGACATTGTACCGTAAGCTTACCGTCCGCAAGCTGATCTCCGGCGTTCATATATAGGACTTCTATGTTCTTAGCTTCTGCTATCTGAACCAGGGATAGGTAAGCGTCAGCGGCTGATTTTCTGTCCTTGGATTGATAGGGGTCTCGGATACTATCCAGTTCAAGCCGGGGTAATACCATATGCTTTATTCGTATCCGGCTCCCCTGCAGCAGCTCAATCAAACCGTTACAATGGTCCTGATCCGCATGGGTTACGAAGGCATAATCAATACAGTCAGTTCCCCGGGATAACAGGAATGGCTGAAGCCGGTAGGTTCCAACCTTACCGATATCCGAGCTGCCCCCATCCACCAGGTAGGTGGTACCCGTTTCGTTCTCCAAGAAGATTGCTTCCCCCTGTCCAACCTCCAGCATCGTCATAGATAAGCCTGCATTCGGAAACGGAAGCAGAAGCAACAGAACCGCGGACACCGGAAGGAGCAGCAGTCTCTTCTTCCGATACTTACCCGAACTCAGAAGGAAGACAGCCATAAGAATTACATAAATGAATATCCGCAACCCACCGGGTCTTCCTGTGGTGTACAGATACCCCGGAAGTCTGCTGCCCAGCTTGCATACCCATTCATAGAATTTTAGTATATAGCCTGCTCCACCGATCAGGAACACTCCTGCCGGAAGACAGAAGCATCCAATAATTCCTGCTGCCAGGGCGGACAGTACCAGAGCGGAGGTGAAGGGCAGGATAATCAGATTGACGAATACACTGTATACGGGGAGTTGATAGAAATAATAAAGTATCATCGGAAGTGTCATAAGCTGTGCGCTGATACTGACTAAAACCCCATAGACCACAGAGGAAGGTTGCTTTATCAAGTCTTTCATACAGGGTAATAGGAGGGCGATCCCCAGAACCGCACCAAAGGAAAGAAGAAAGCCTGCCGAGAACAGCTGAAGCGGATTATCCAGAAGAATTAAGAAAGCACTGAAGGCCAGGGCTGACAGCATATCATAGGTTTTACCGAAGACCCTTGCCAGCAACAGAATGGTGAACATGACCACCGCCCGGTTCGTGGATACGCTGAAATCAGTAAGCATCCCATAACAGAAGATTATAGATATAGAAACAAAGGTTGCCGTCCATAAGCCTGCTTTTAGTTTTCTTAGAAGGCTGTAGAGTGTGATACCGATTAAGGAAATGTGAAGTCCTGAGATGGCCAGGATGTGGGAAATCCCATTCTCCTGATAAAGCTTCTCCAGCTCCTCATCCAGAAGAAATTTGTCTCCCAGCAGCATAGCGGTCAGTGCTCCCGCTTCTCTCTCGGGAAGAATTCTCACATATATATTTTGCAGCCTCTGTTTAATTCCCTCTAAAAGCTGAGGGAAGACCTTACAATCGGAATTAGTGATACATATCTCCTCTGCCATAACCTTATAGTCAATATTTTGTATCCTATAATACATCCGTTCATTGAATTGTCCGGGATTTGTGGGAACTGAGAATTTTTGAATAGAGCCTGTGACGGTAACCTGGTTACCGAAGCGAAATTTCTGAGAATCTGAACAATAGACCATAATATTTTCTACCGGGTAATATTCACCGGCAATTGTGACTGTGTTATTATGAAGGTATAGTACCCTGTACTTCTGCTTCTCTACGACATCGGTAACCTCACCGGTTAGTATGACCTTGGCCTCCTCTGCAAAGGCCTGCTCCGGTGCCGGCAGCTTCATTCTTTCCCCCATGGATAAACAACCGAGAACAAAGACAGCAGGCAGTGTCCATAGAAATCCATCCTTACGGCATACATATCTTTGATCCGAGCGGTACAGCATCAGATAGATCAGAATGCAGCTGATCAGGAACAGAAGTAGTAGAAACCTCCCGGGAAAACGATACCAGGTCAGAAGTAATCCGCACAGATAGGCCCCCAGTATCCAAACCAACGGTCTCTTTATCACATCAGGCCACCTCCCTTCACCGGTTGGTTGTATCTCCTATTTACTGCAGGCAGTGTTATTTACTGCAGGCAGTGTTATTTACTGCCTAATTCAATGATATCCAGATTCCGTTCAAAAAAGCCGTTGAACGGAAGGTTATCCTGATAGGTCTCAATCAGGGCTCCGTTGATCTGGAACTGAACCTTATTGACATCAGGCAGCTCAACTAAGGAATTTACTACGGAATAGATTGTTACCTCCGGTGAAATCTCCGGTATGGTCTCCAGAAATTTCTCATTAAAATCAACATAGCAGATGCCTTCCCTGGTATTCACATTGAGTAAGGTTGTACCCTCAGGTATGGTATTCGACATTCCGATTTCTGTCGGTCCGTTGATCAGCTGGTTAATGACCATCTCTTCAATTGAATCATTACCGGTATAATAGAGATATACCTCAGACGCAATCAGGGTTTTCCCCCCGGCAGCTCCAAAATACAGCATTGCTTTATATTGTGTCTCTGCACCGGTGTTCTCGATAAAGTCCTCCGCAGTCATTAAGCCGATCTTGACGTTGTTGGAATCAATCAGCGGCTGACCATTCACATTAAAGCTGATGTATTCGACTCCCGGTATCTGGCAGAGAGTTTTAACAATGGTAGCTCGGCACAAAACCTCCGTAACTCCGGTTAATTCTTTGTAATTCGTTTCAAAGTTTAAAACCAGTCCGTCATCATCGTCACTGATTTCATATTCCCGTAGTGTTACTGTGTCAGGTAGTGCTTTTCGGTATACTATATTCTTTGGCTCTGTTTTAAGGGCATTCAAAAGCTCCTTCACCAGCTCTTCCTTCGTAGTTCCGGTCGGTGTGTAGCTCTCGCTGACAATACCGGAGGTTTTACTGTTGAGGTAGTAGATATTATATTCAGCCGTTCGGTTTCCCTTATCGTCATCCTTACCGCCGCCACAGCCGGGCAGTATTAACATCAAACCGATCAGCATAAGACTGAATGCTAACAGCTTCTTCATGATATTCTCCATTCCGGCACCCAGGGGTGCTGTTCCTAAAAAGTCTGCCTATGCAATATAGTTTAAGGGAATCCTGACATTAAAGGTGGTTCCCTCTCCTTCCTTACTATATACCTTGATTGCACCTCGATGCATCTGTATGGCATTCTTTGTAATTGCCAGTCCCAGACCGGTGCCGCCGGATTCCCGGGATCTCGCCTTATCAACACGATAAAAACGTTCAAAAATAAAGTCCTGTGCCTCCTCCGGAATTCCGATTCCGGAGTCCGCTACCTTGATAAAGAAATACTTATGGTCCGCATTAAGTGAAACCCGCACCCAACCGTCATCCACATTATACTTAATTGCATTCTCAATCAGATTTGAGATTGCCAATGATAGCTTAACCTCGTCTACCTCTGCGATTACGGGACGGAAGCTCTCGTAGATCATCTCGATATTTCTCTTCTTCGCAATCGGTCGCAGACGTTTTAAAATCTGTTCCAACAGATCATTAATATTAATGCTGGATATATTCATATCACCGGAGGTCTTGTCCAGCTTAACAAGAGACAGCAGATCGTTAATGATCTTATTCTCCCGCTCGATCTCATCGGTAATATCCACAAGAAATTCCCGGTACAGCTCGACCGGTGCATCCCCCTGCATGACCAGGGAATCCGCCAGAACCTTAATCGAGGTGATCGGTGTTTTTAATTCATGGGATACATTGGACACAAATTCCTGTCTGGAATTCTCCAGCTTCTGAAGTCGGGTTACCATTTGGTTAAAGGAATCGGATATCCTCTCCACCTCATAATAGCCCTTGATAGAAAGCTTCTCATCCATATAGCCTTCTGTAACACGGTTAATGGAATTAACAACACTGGTTAGGGGTTTGGTAAGCTTTCGTGAGTAATAAATGGCAAACACTACGATCAGAACCGCAAGCGTTAGAGAGAACAGGACAGCCCTCTGCTTCAGACTACCAAGGATGGTTTGTACATCCTTGGTAGAAGAATTCATGACAATAACACCGATAATATTTTTGTTCATACTATCTGTGATTGGATAAGTTACTTTTAGATAATGGCTGTTCCTATCATAATTCCTGTTCTTGGTTCCGTTATTCAAGCATTGGATTACCTCATCAGAAATCAGATATTTACCTGTCTCCAGCCCATACGTATCTTTAACAATATTCAGATTATTATTAATAATCAGGATTTTACCCTGATATATCTCCGCTATCCTGGCGATATCCGCATCAATTTCCGGTACCTCCGCAAAGGTCAGGTATCCGGTCTGCTGCATCCTATTTCCAAGCATATTTGCCTGGTTCTGCAGCTCAGTAAACTGCTTGTTGATCGTCTTATCTTCATAATTATCCAGTAAAAGCAAGGAAAAAAAAGTCAGAGGAACTACACCTACCACGATACAAATCAGAAGCATGTAGATTCTCATACTATTTAAAAAACGTAGTTTAGTCCTGATCTTGGAAAAAATAGCCGACACCCCATTTTGTATGTATATATTTCGGTTCACTTGGATTGCTTTCTATCTTTTCGCGCAGTCTTCTGATGTGCACGTCAACTGTTCTGACATCTCCGGGATAGTCATAGCCCCAGACAATATTCAGTAAATTCTCACGGCTGTACACCTTATTAGGATTGAATACCAGCAGCTCAAGCAGATCAAATTCCTTTGCAGTAAGGTTAACCTCTTTACCGCTAATGTAAACCCGTTTATTTTCACTGTCAATCTTCATGTCGCCAAAGGATATTGACTTACTCTCCTCATTCACTACAGTATTCCTGCCGCTGCGGCGAATAATAGCCTTAATCCTGGCTTTCACCTCAAGAATATTAAAGGGCTTTGTAATATAGTCATCCGCTCCGTATTCCAGTCCCAGAATCTTATCCATATCATCTCCCTTAGCCGTCAGCATAATGATCGGCATGGAGGAGAATTCACGTATCTGCTGGCATACGTCAAAGCCGGACAGCTTTGGCAGCATGACATCCAATAACACTACATCATACTCTTTTTTCCTTGCGGCCTCCAGGGCTTCTTCCCCGTCATATGCGCAATCCACTTCCATCCCATCCTGCTCCAGACTGAAACGGATTCCCTTCACAATCAGCTTCTCATCATCTACCACAAGTACTTTCTTTGCCATTTCTTCACCTCATTCATATTCTGGCCGCCCAGGGCCTGCCCTACGTTTCACATACCATAAACCATCTATACTTCTAAAGAACTTTGTTACTTTATTGTTATATAAGAAGATACCTGATGAAACAAGCCCTCCTTAATTCCGGGAACATTCATCAAATCTTCAATCGATTGAAAGCCTCCTCCGGCATTACGGTATTCAATAATGCTATCCGCCTTTGCCTGTCCAATCCCCGGCAGACTCATAAGCTCCTCTTTATCAGCCTCATTAATATCAATCAGCCCGCTATCCTCGGACCGGTTGTTCTCACTGCCTCCGGAGATATAATCCACGGATGGAAGCTCTCGTACCTCCTCCCCGGTCGGAATATAGATCCGTTGACCATCCTCGACTATCATTGCCTGATTAATATAATCTCCGGCGGCGTCCTTAGTCAGGCCGCCTGCCAGGTCGATGATCTCCACGAGCCTGGACCCTTTCACTGCCCGATAAACAGAAGGGTGTTCCACAGCACCGCAAAGATGGACATAGAGATAAGCTGCCTCATCCTCCTCGATCGCTTTCCCTTCCGAACTGCCTTCTGTTACAGGCTTGTCCGGCGAGTTACCGGTTCCGGAGGCTCCGACAGCCGATGTGGCTGCTGTATCCATCCCGGGATCTGCTATGGAGTTTACTTTTACCCCGGGGCTTTCCGTGCCTTCTCCACCCAGATCGGTAATCACCGGTATGGTGGTACCCATTCCAAAGTAAGAGACGCAATAGCATATTCCTGCTGCAATCAGTATCACGCAGGTTATTATCACTGCTATATATTTCTTTTTCATAATCATCATCCTCGATTCTATGCTTTCCGGCTGATCCGCACCTCGGTTCTGCCCTCCTGCACTATATCAGAAGACTCAAAAAGTACCCTCTATACTTTTATGATGATATATTAATTATTGTACCTAAACTATTTCATGATTACAATAGGTAATTCAGCGAAATGG
>JAEYQV010000028.1 GCA_023409835.1 Bacillota bacterium | reverse complement strand
TCTCAACAAAATGCCTTATTCCGCTGTTGACCATCCGACGGATGGTCTGCTCCCATAATACACTGCTCATCACCTGCCGGTATAATAGCTCCTTTACTTCACTGCTTGCTTTGATGGTATCGGCATGTACATTACTGATGACCGGTATATTCAGCTCACCGGGAAGGATTCGCTCCAGCTCAGTCTTCAGTCGTTCTGCCGCGGGCCTAAGCATGGAGGTATGAAACGGTGCGCTGACCGCAAGGTCAATCGTCTTTAACGCTCCCATCTCCTTGGCAATTCTTGCTGCTTCCTCTACTGCCTGAACCTCCCCGCCGATGACAATCTGCCCAGGGCAGTTAAAATTAGCGGGCTCTACGATACCGAAGCTCTTTGCCTCTTCACAGGCTGTTCTGACCTTATCCTCTGTAAGTCCAAGAACAGCACTCATCTTGCCCTTCCCCGCCGGTACGGCCTCCTGCATGTAGCAGCCTCGTTTTCTCACCAGCGGGATTACCTGTGACAGGGTAAAGAACCCGCTTGCCGTAAGCGCGGAATACTCACCGAGACTTAAACCCGCAACCACTGAAGGTTCTATTTCATACTGAGCAAAGGCACGATAAGCCGCCATAGACATCGTAACAACGGCAGGCTGCGTATTCTCCGTCAGGCCCAGCTCTTCCTTATGTCCGTAGAAGATCAGCTCAGATAGCTTCCTATGGAGACTTTCATCCGCTTCTTCAAAAACCTGTCTGCATGCCGGGAAATAATCGTATAGTTCCTTTCCCATTCCGATGTATTGGGAACCCTGCCCCGCAAATAATAATGCTGTCTTTACCGTATATTCTCTCCGGTATTATAGATTCTTACTGCTGATATAGTTCTCGATATCTCCAATGGTACTGATGCTTTCCGTATCCTCTGTGGGGATCTCGATACCGAACTCTTCCTCCAGGGACATGATAATCTGGAATAGGTCCAGAGAATCTGCATTTAAATCCTCCTTCAGTGAAGTCTCCTGAGTAAGCTCTGCTGCATTTACTCCTAACTGTTCCGCTACAACTTCCTTAACCTTGTTTAAATCCATTTTAAAATCCTCCATCATATTGTTTTTAATTTTCGGGGTCTTCCCCTATTGATTTCTCTCGATTAGTATCTATCTATCAAACCTCAACCAATACGGCTCCGCTGGTCATACCGCCTCCGAAGCCCACCAGAATTAGTTTATCTCCGGATTGAAGGCCGTTGTGCTGTATCAGCTCATCCAGAGCAATTCCGATGGAAGCCGCTGAGGTGTTCCCATAACGGTTTAGGTTCATATAGAACTTCTCCGGCGGTAGGTCACAGAATTTCGCGGCCTGCTCAATGATCCGTTTATTCGCCTGATGGGGTATGACATATTTAATATTTTCCGAAGTCAGTCCTGCTTTCTTTAAAACTGTCTTAATGTTGTCTGTAATCGTACGGACAGCGAATTTAAAAACCTCCTGCCCCTGCATCTCGATCCTGGAACGGTGCATCGCCTCTCCTGCTTTCACATAGGGGTTTCGTAAGGGAATGGCCGGACAGGTTAACATGGACTGCTTGCTGCCGTCAGACACCAGGTTAGAGGCCAGTATCCCCTTCTTATGCTCGCTGGCGGAAAGTACGACAGCTCCTGCTCCGTCTCCGAACAACACACAGGTGGCCCGGTCCTCCCAGTCGAGAATCCTGGAGATGGTCTCGGCACCGACCACCAGTATATTCCGATACATCCCGCTCCTGATAAACTGCTCCGCTGTCACCATTGCGTAGATCAGTCCGGTACAGGCTGCCGTCAGATCAAAAGCTGCTGCCTTCTCTGCCTTAAGCTTATCCTGTATTATGCAGGCTGTTGACGGCATGAAGGAATCGGGGGTTATAGTGGCACAGATAATCATATCCAGGTCCTTAGGTTCTAAGGCTGCCCGTTCAAGGGCTCTTTTTGCTGCCCGGTAAGCTAAGTCAGATGTATTCTCACCGGTGGATATTCTCCGTTCACTGATTCCCGTTCTGGATAATATCCATTCATCATTGGTCTCAACCAATCCCGTTAAATCATCGTTCGTCATTATATTCTCCGGTAAATAGCTTCCGGTACCAATGATTGCCGCATGTCTCATCATGGTAGTCCTCCTGTTAATCATTCACACAATCCGGGACAGGACAAAGTGTCTGCTTGCTGTCGCTTTCGAAGCGAGCTGTATTGCTATGCCCGAAGGCGGATTGTGAAGCAATATTATTCCACGCAGGAATTACGGTAGTTACTTGCTTTTATTGTCCTTGTCGGCCGAGGTTCGATATATCTCCTTTAAATGTTTATTTAATTTACTCAGAGCAGTAAGAAGAACTTCTTCCTCCTCTGCCGTAAAATCACTCATGATTGCACGAACCATATCCAGATGGAACTTCTCATGGATACGATAGGCCAGCTTTCCCCTCTTAGTCAGGCTCACATTAACGATTCTGCGATCAGTATCTCCTCTGCTTCGCTCCAGGTACCCCTTCTTGATCAGCTTATCCACCGCAGTTGTTAATGTACCCATTGTAATCTCCAGCTCAGCCGCTATCTCGGACATTGTTTTGGAACCGTATAGCCCGACAGCCTCCACCGTGTGTATCTCTGTAATGGAAAGATCACTGAAGGCTCCCTGCTTAATGGAATATTCCTCGATATGGTTTACATCATCATAAACCTCAACGAGCATTTTATTGATTTCTAAGTATTTTTCTTTCACTCGTTTCTCTCCTTTTGTATCTGCTGTCGCAGTACAAATGTTTTGCATGACAAATATTTTGATAATCAAAATATATAGTAAGCAGTATCAAATGTCAAGTAAATTTTATAGTTTCTTTCCTCCAATTTGCATTATTTGTATGTTCAGTCCATAAGGAAGCTCGGAAGGAAGGTCCGAACCGGATTGCCTGACTGTGGTAGCCAACCGCTAAAATAAAAGAAGCCCGCGATACGTTCTCTCCTACAATGTGTAAGAATAGTATCGTGGGCTTCCGAATACCTAGTTGCGATTGCTTCTTAAGCTTTTATACCTCAAATAATAAGTCTCCATAGGTAGGTACCGGCCATAATTCCTTATCTACAATGACCTCCAGAGCATCAATCGGGGCCCTGAGCTCAGCCATAGCAGGAAATACCTCATCTCTGAACGC
>JAEYQV010000024.1 GCA_023409835.1 Bacillota bacterium | reverse complement strand
CCAGACTCAGGGCGGACTGCGTAATGGCTACCGTGGTTGCAGTCAGCATCGTGGACTTTGACTTCCATCATGCCTCACACCAGATGACGCTGTTCTCAGCAACGAATACAACGAAGGAGATTCACCGGGCAGCCTGCATCTTATTTGATGAGCTGTGGGACGGAACACCGATCCGGAACTTGGGTGTCCATACAAGTAAGGTGGTAGGCGGAGATTCCTTAAGACAAATCAACCTGTTTGATATGAACAGCTATGAGAAGCTATCCAAGCTGGATGCGGTCGTAGATGTGGTCAGGGAACGGTTCGGGGAAGACTCGATTATGCGGGCCGTTTTCCTGAATAACCGGGTCTATCATATGGCCGGTGGTATCTCGCCGGAGAAGCGTAAACCAAATTATAAAGAAGGGATTCAATAATGTATCATATGCCTGTGGATGTGGTTGCAACCTTTAACGTGCAGGGCAAGATCAAACCGAATTACATCCGGCTGGAGGATGAAGCCCATGCGCTACAGACCTATCGAATTGAAAATATCATATTCAGCAGGGAAGAGAAGTACGCGGGGATCCCGGTACTGCTCTTCTGCTGCAACATTATGAGAAACGATTCCATGCAGATGATAAAGATCAAGTATCATATCAAAACACATCAGTGGGTGCTGGTAAATGAAGGCAAACCGAAGGAAGAAGTATCCGAGGAGGGGTGTTAATAACAGACGTCCCACACCGAGGGAATTCCTTAAATATCGATAAACCAATACTTTGGTCCGAGGATAGAGCTTCCAACCGATCTGAAGGAGACCGGGATAACGATACGATCAATAGAGCTAATGAATTAAGACCTCCGGTTAACCTGTAAGGTGGCAACACCGGTACTGTCATCTTCCCCGGTGAAGCAGTTCTTCGGAGAATTGACATTGAACATGAAGCCGTCTTCCCCGTATTTACGATCGATTCCCTTAGCGTATTCCTCTTCAACGGCAATGCTTAAGACACGGCCGATAATCAGCTCGGAGGAACCGGTGGAGGTGAGGCTATGGATCGCTTCCTTGCTGCATTCCAGGGTCAGGAAGCTTTCTTTGATTCTGGGTGAGCTGATGCTTGCGGAGGGTTCAATCGTAAAATCACCCAGTGCAAATTCGTCATCGTCCTTACCGTTCTTGATGGTCTCCATCAGGCGATCATAATACTCCTGTGAAAGGAAATTGACGCAGAAGTTGCCGGTCCGTTCAATGTTGGCATAGGTATGCTGGTTACGGTTCATTCCGGCAAGCAGTGCGAAGTAACCTTCCCTATCTCCCTGGAAGCAGCTCCAGGCATGGAAGCAGACATTGGGCTTACCGTTCTCCTTCATGGTAGTGATGGCTGTAAGGACCTGCGGAATTCCGCAGGCAAATTCAAGGTGGGAGAATACCTCATATTGGCCCTCCCAGCTTTCCTTGAAGTGATTCGGTACCTTGGTTCCGATTTCTAATTTCATAAATTCCACCCTTTCTGAGGCATTCTTATGCCCCTCTAACATATGTGCCGACCTTTCGAAGTCACTGAGATTATGCCTGTACGAAATATCAGAGCCTTTCTGCGTTACAGAGCTTTAACCCGGAGTCTTAAGGAAAGGTGACGGCTGATCTGATGAATGAATTATAAAGAAAAGAACATGACATCTTACTGTCATGTTCTTAAGTACATAAAAAATATAACCTATAAAATATAAAAGCATATAAATGCACACTGTAATATTAAGTAAGGGATAGAATGCTCTGCATCGGTAAGGCTGGACTTAACGGGTGAAGGCTAGGATGGCTTCGGACTTTGCTGTGTAGCTTCCTTCATGCGTTTTACACTCGCATTATAATACTCCTCATCAATCTCAATGCCGATAAAACGGCGGTTGAGCTGCCTTGCAGCAACACCGGTGGAGGCAACGCCCATGAACATATCGAGGACGACATCCTTCTCCCGACTGGCCAGGCGGATGATATGCTTCAAGATGGAGAGAGGCTTCTGGGTGGGGTGCTTCGGTGCCTTCAAACGCTCCAGCCCCATGCAGATCGGGCTCTCTATGAAATTATGCATTTCACTTTGCTTTGAAAAATTCCAGGTATGGCCTTTATTCCAGATGCAGATAATCAGCTCGCAGCTGTTTAAGAAGGAGGACCTCCGGATGTTCGGCACCGGGTTCGTCTTATGCCATACCATGAACTGAAAGGTATCAAACTCACTATCGAAGATCTCGTGCCATTTTCCAAGCATATTATAGCTGGTAAAAATAAATATATTGCCCGTGGGGGATAGGATTCTCTTGAACTCCCGGATAAAATCAGCCGGCTTAAGCTCCTGCAGATCCCATTCGGCGACGTTATTATTAATCTCTCCCCGCCACTCAAACCGCATATTGCCTGTTGAATACTTTGCCAAATTATAAGGTGGGTCGGTCAAGATCAAGTCGATGCTATTATCGGGAATATCCTTCAACTTTTCCATACAATCACCATGGAGCAGAAGATATGTATCTAAAGTGTTTACATCAATCATCAAGGATAAACTCCTCTCGTTCCTCCGTTTGGAATTATGATTCAGACCTGTCCGAACCATAGCCTCCATATGGAATATTATACCATAATCAAATAAAACATCCAATCGAAAAAAGAAATATATTGAAGATATTTACAAAACATGGGACAATTGTCATTGACTGCACTGCTTCGGGATACTTTATAAAGAAAGCTCCATTTACGGGTGCATCGAAATCCTGCACCCGTAAACGGAGCTTCTTTGTAATCTTACTTAGGAGTTTAACAATATGAATTCACTGGTGTTTCTTCTTTCGTAGTCAATAAGAGGTCAATCTATGTTATAGGGGATAGAGTGGGTAATTTGATGCTTATTTATTCCAGAAACAACTTAATATCATCTTCTACAGTACCGATGCCTGCGATACCGAAGTTCTCAACCAGAACCTTTGCTATATTCGGGGAAAGGAATGCGGGCAGTGTGGGTCCTAGGTGGATGTTCTTCACGCCTAAGTAGAGCAGTGCAAGGAGAACGATAACCGCCTTCTGCTCATACCATGCGATGTTGAAGGCAATCGGAAGCTCGTTAATATCCTGAAGTTCGAAAACTTCCTTAAGCTTTAAAGCAATCAGAGCAAGGGAATAGGAGTCGTTACACTGACCGGCATCCAGTACGCGGGGAATACCGTTGATATCGCCTAAATCCAGCTTGTTGTATTTGTATTTCGCACAGCCGGCGGTTAAGATTACGGTATCCTTCGGAAGTGCCTGGGCGAATTCGGTATAGTAATTTCTGGACTTCTGACGACCGTCACAGCCTGCCATGACGAAGAATTTACGGATCGCACCGGATTTTACGGCTGCTACTACCTGGTCAGCAAGGGCAAGCACCTGGTTATGGGCAAAGCCACCGAGAATCTCTCCTCGCTCGATTTCCTTCGGAGGCTGGCAGGTCTTTGCCAGCTCGATAATCCGGGAGAAGTCCTTATGGCCGTTTTCATCCTTTTCAATGTGGACACAGCCGGAGATGCCGGATGCACCGGTGGTAAAGAGTCTGCTCTTATAAGAAGGGGCCGGAGGAACAACACAGTTGGTCGTCATCAGGATCGGCCCGTTGAAGCTTTCGAACTCTTCCTTCTGCTTCCACCAGGCATTACCGTAGTTACCTACGAAGTTGCTGTATTTCTTGAAAGCAGGATAGTAGTGGGCAGGAAGCATCTCGGAGTGGGTGTATACATCAATTCCGGTGCCCTTGGTCTGCTCTAATAGCTGCTCCAGATCCTTAAGGTCATGACCGGAGATTAAGATACCGGGTCTTGTGCCGACACCGATATTAACCTTGGTGATCTCGGGATTGCCGTAGGTGCCGGTATTTGCAGAATCCAGCAGAGCCATACCGTCAACACCGAATTTACCGGTCTCTAAGGTGAGGGCAATCAGGTCATTTATGCTTAAGGTATCATCCAGGGTAGCAGCCAGAGCTTTCTGCATGAAAGCGCTGACAGCGGAATTGTCATAGTTTAATTCATTCGCATGCTTCATGTAAGCAGCCAGACCCTTAAGTCCGTAGGTAATCAGCTCACGGAGGCTTCTGACATCCTCATCCTTGGTGGCCAGTACGCCTACGGTCAGGGATTTCTGATCCAGCTCGGTTCTGGTTGCCGCATCCCAAAGGGCTGCCTCCGGAAGGGAAGCCTGGTCTGTAACTTTATTTAATAATCCATTCTTAAGTGCCAGAGTTTCAAAAATTCTCTGATAGAAGATCTCGTCATCAAAGTTGGCGTTGGTGATGGTCGTAAATAAGTTAATGGTAATGTAATGATCAACTACTGCAGAGATCTCCTCTCCCTGTTCTCTTAAAGCAGTCGCTACTGCGCTGAGACCCTTTGTGACATAGACCAATAAATCCTGCATTCTGGCTAGGTCCGGGGACTTACCGCAGACACCGAAGTAGGTACAGCCGGTGCAGCCCGAGGTTTCCTGACACTGATAACAAAACATCCTATTTTCCATTCTTATACTCTCCTTGTGATTTTATTATTTGACTTCGTCTGAATAAGGAGAGTATAATACGAATAACGATAAAAAAGTGTAGCCATGGCTACAAATAAATACATACTTAGTATTTTACACAGAGTCTGTGTCTGTGATGTATAAGTGTAAAATTGGTCTGAACCAGGGGAAGGATTACGAAATAGGGAAGACCTGCCGTTAAGTTATTAATGCTTTACCGCAGAAGGGAGAATTATGATGGAGAAGGATATACCGGTACTTAAGAAATGCGCGTTATTTCGCAATATAGAGGAGAAGGAGCTGGGACCCCTGCTCAAATGTCTGAATTCACAAGTCAAGAGCTATGCTTCGGAGGAATATATCTTCCTTTCCGGGGATGAGGTTAATCATGTCGGCATCGTAATCTCCGGGGTTATCGAGATCATGAAGGAGAGCCTTGCGGGAAATAAGCATATCGTTGCTTTTCTGGGCCCGTCCGATATGTTTGCGGAGGGGATTGTCTGTACGGCAAAACGGATCTCACCGGTTACAGTTCGGGTGAAGGAGGAAGCTAAGATTTTGGTGATCCCCTATGAAAGGATCATCCGGTCCTGCGGGAACAGCTGCTCGTTTCACATCAGCCTGATTCAGAATATGATGATTGTCCTTGGAGAGAAGAATGTGAACCTAAACCGCAAGCTGGAGCTCTTAACCTTAAAGGGAATGAGGGAGAAGATCGCCAGCTTCCTGATCAATGAGGTTAGGGATAAACATAGTAACACCTTCCAGATACTTCTCAACCGGACGGAGCTGGCAGATTATCTTAATGTATCCCGAACCTCTATGTGTCGGGAGCTGGCACGGATGAAGGAGGAGGGGCTGATCGATTACTACGGTCACAGCTTCAAGATACTAGATAAAGAGGCACTGGCACAGTGCCTGGAGTAGTAGAATAATGTTTTATAGATAAGTCAGCAGTCAAAAGGCTGCTGACTTTTATAATGGTATTTCGCCGGAGCTTTAGAAGATTCAAACTGCTACGACATAGCGATAGGCAGGATATTCTGGATCATAACATGTATGGAGCTACCCCTTAAACAAGTCACATTAGCATAATGTGACTTGTTTTATATGAAAGTGTCTTAAATTCTAAAGTATCACCGGAAGCTTATCCATAATAGTGACCTCCTCAGGAGATACTTTACAGCGGTAAGCAAGTATCTCTACACCGGACTGATAAGCCAGCTTTACCTTCTCGGCAAAAGCCGGATCTGTAACAGCATTCGGACTGAAGCCCCTGGGCTTCTCTGTCTGAATCACGAAGAGCAGGGCTGCCCGGTGACCATGCTGTACCGCATGAATTAGCTCATCGATATGCTTCCGACCCCGCTCGGTCGGAGCATCGGGAAAATAGCTCCAGCCCTCTCGCTCCAGGGTAACTCCCTTAACCTCTACGAAGCAAACCTGCTCAGACCCGCCAGCCATAGAGTTATGATCCTTAGGATATCCCGAAGGAGCAATCAGCTGAAGGTCAAAGTGGCTGTTCTGATAGACTACCTCCCGACGGATACCGCTATATCCCGTAAGCTCAGTGATCACATCATTTGCAATTGCCTCATGGGCCAGAAGATTAGGAAGCTGGGAATCGATCGAAACCCAGTGCCCCTCCTTCTTCACCATGCGAAGCTCATATTCTGTCTTCCGGAGGGGGGAAGGATGATAAGAGAGCAGAACCTCTGCTCCGGGAATCAGAAGCTCTCTCAGCCTGCCCGTATTCGGCACATGGCTGATTACCTCGCTGCCTGAAACATCTATGTATGCGATAAACCGGTTCGGCCTTCGAAGGAAAGTACCGTAGCAAAACTCGTAATTTAATTTCATCGAAAGTTCCTTTCCAATACATTTAATAAGAATAACAGTATGCTGTAATAGAATTGTATCATAAATCCGGGCAGAAGGTCAGAAGAATTGCAATTATCCTTATAAGATGTTATAGTTTAAGTACTGTATAATAATGGATTCGTTGCATTCGACTCATAAGCAACTACTGATATAAGCGAAGGGTGGTTCAATAGGATGGTGGGGGATATGAGATTTCATAAGAAATATGTGATCAGAACGGTAATCATAGTAATTCTACTGCTGGGGATAGCTTATTTTCTCTATAGAATTCCCAGGGAGTTTCATAAGGAATATCAGGGGGTATATTATCAGATAGGGAACCCGGATCTCTCCGAGATGGTTACGATCCGCTTCGACGGCTATCTGACCAGAGGCTTGTGGCAGGAGGATAGCTTCGAGGGTACCATCAAGGTTGGAGATCAGGAGCTAACCCGTGTAAATCTTAATCTATATAAGGATAGCGGAGCTGTTATCTCCTATATTGATAACAGAATACAGGATATCAATACCTATGGTACATTGTATACGAAGGACATCAGAGAAGGATTTACGATATGTATCTTACAAGAAGATGAGAACAATCCTGGTCACAGAAGCTGGTCCGGAGAGGATGGATATATGATCTCTGCCCCAGCCGGTAACCGGAGTGAGGCATTGGAGCTTAGCAACCGATTGATGGAGAAAATTCTGCTTGAGGATTTTGAGTAATTTAAAATAATGGAAAAGAGATCAATGGTTTGATCGAATAGAGTGCTATGTAGGGGATCTTGATACGCTTATCTAGAGCTTATTGGTTCGATTGAATGATACGGGATTGCGATGGGATTACATATTTGAAAAAGACTCTGCAATTTATTAATATTTTAGCGATTATTATTGCCATTATATGCATTTCTATTGTATCATAAATGGTAAGAGATTGAATTCAACGTCGTAGTAATCAGATGAGAAGACGGATGATATGAATTACGAAATAAAGCTTAAAGGAAGGTAAAGACAACATGTTCTGTACGAAATGCGGAAATAAACTGGAAGATACAAATAAGTTCTGTACCAAATGCGGTGCACCAACAATGTTACATCAGCAGACCACAGCAATACCGGAAATGTCTCAAACAATTATACCTGAGACCATGGATGTACAATCAGTTCCTGGGCAGCCGGTTTCTATGCAGCCAAATCCTGCTGAGCAGCCTATTCCCGAACAGTCGAAGGGTGAGCAGTCTAATCCTGTGCAGCCAAATCCTACTGAGCAGCCTGATCCTGTACAGCCAATTCTCGTGCAGCCGGTTTCTATGCAGCCAAATCCTGCTGAGCAGCCTATTCCCGAACAGCCGAAGGCCGAACAGTCTAATCCTATGCAGCCAATTCCAGCCGAGCAGCCTATTCCTGTAAAACCAATTCTCGAGCAGCCGGTTTCTATGCAGCCAAATCCTGCCGAGCAGCCTACTCCTGTGCAGCCAATTCTCGAGCAGACGGCTTCTATGCAATCGTTTCCGACACAGCCGGCTCCGACCGAGATTATTCAGCTACCGCAGATACGTAACAAAAGGAAAAGCTTGATCATAGCCGGTGTCTGTGCCGCAGTAATCATCGTAGGCTGTGGAGTCGGATACTTCCTATATCAGAATAATATTAGCAAACAGGCAACCAATGTCATTGCTTACCTAGATGAAGGGGAATATGACAAAGCAATTGACCTTTATGAAAAATACAGTGGGAAAAAAGAAGCCTTTGACGATACGGTACAGAAGGAATTATTAAGTAGGGTAGAGCTGGTTAAAGCGGACTATTTTGCTGAAAAGCTCGATTATAGTACCGCAATTGATAAATTACAGTTATTTAAAGATTATGATATAGATGAATTGGATGACGCTACGGAAGAGACCACCGATTGGATTGATCGAATTCATAGTTCGAGAGAGGCTTTTAATGAAGGGAAAGCCTATTTCGACCAGGGCGATTATGTTAATGCCCTTTCAAGGTATGGCTCAGTTGTTAAAGAAGATAAGAAATATTATGATCTGGCTGCCAAGGAAATTGAGAAGGCCCAGAAGGAAGAAGAGCTCCGTCAGGAAGAGGAGAGGATTAACGAGGTAAGAACCGGGATATTATTAGATGCTGCGGATTATGCATATAACTATGATTATGAATCTGCGGTTATGATTATTGAGCAGGGCCTTATGGAGATGCCGGATGACCTAGTCCTGATGGATCAACTGTCTGCTTACAAGCTGCTGCAGGAGCTGACCTTTAAGGTATCCGGTATAACCTCTACCGGTTATGAGAACACTTACCAGGACCAAGGTAAGGATGTTATGACAGTTTCTTATGAATTTCCGCATTTAGAGGGTGACAATCCGGCTTATGAAACCATCAACTATGTATTTGAACAGTTAATGAAGGAATACATATCCTATGGAGAATCCATGGCTGAAAATGCGAAGGAATATGCTGCTGATGAGTACTTCTATGCATATTCTCTGGATATGGGCTATTCTGTACAATACAATCAGGACGGAACGTTATGCATCATGATGGAGGGCTATGAATATACCGGCGGAGCTCATGGATATCCAATCCGGATTGTATTTACCTTTGACCTGGCTACCGGAGTACAGCTGTCACTTGGTGATCTGATAGCAACAGATGAAGCCGACTTCGGAGCATATGTTATAAACGAGTTTGACAGAATGTATAATGAAGGCGAAACGTATTACTGGGATGACGCATATCAAACGGTGATTAACAGTACGATGGACTTCGGAACGATGAACTATTATCTGACAGAGACCGGAATCTGTATTTTCTACTATCCTTATGAACTGGCAAGCTATGCAGACGGATTTGTTGAGATTAATATCCCATATGCAGGTAATGAATGGATGTTTGGATTTTTAAAATAAAACAATACCGATTAATAAACATATAAGAGGGGACTTGAATATAAAAATTCAGGTCCCCTTTTAAGATAAATCAGAATAGTATCTGATTTTTTGCAATAAAAGCGACCTGAGCAGGTCGCTTTATTTTTATTAATGACTGGTTATCAGTTAGCTGCCACAGGCAGACAATCCGGCTATTTACTTGCAGTCTTAATCAGTCGGAATACCTGGTTGGCAGTGGACATCATATTCGCCTTTGCTGTCTCGTATTCCATGGCTTCCTCAACAGCCATCGGAAGTCGTAAGATTCCAAAGTAGGCATCGATGCCTTCCTCATTG
This sequence comes from Bacillota bacterium, assembly GCA_023409835.1. GTDB lineage: Bacteria > Bacillota > Clostridia > Lachnospirales > Lachnospiraceae > Mobilitalea. The sequence continues at coordinate 17,163 of JAEYQV010000024.1, read as the reverse complement.
CATTTATCTGCATCCTTGGTGGTTCCGCCTGCGAAGGCGATTACCTTCTTATCGTATTTCTTAGCAAGCTTGGCGATACCAACCGGCGCTTTACCCATGGCAGTCTGGAAATCCAGCTTTCCTTCTCCGGTAATTACATAATCAGCAGTCTTGATCTCCTCCTCTATGCGGATCTCCTTCAAAATGATGCTTATTCCTGATTCAAGCTCTGCATTTAAGAAGGTAACGAAGGCATATCCAAGTCCGCCGGCTGCCCCGGTTCCCGGTACGGCAGAGGTATCCTTGCCCAGTGATCTTTCTACAGCCTCGGAGTATATTTTCAGACCGTCATCAAGTGTTTTTACGATCTCCGGTGTCGCACCCTTCTGAGGACCGAAGACATGGGCGGCTCCCAGGGGTCCATAGAGCGGATTATTCACGTCACAGGCAATCCGGAAACGGCAGTCCTTTAGCTCTGCTAAAGCACCAGCTGTGTTAATTGATGTGATTCTTGCCAGATCCTTACCTGCCGGTCCGACCGGAGCTCCTTCTGAATCGTAGAATACATAACCCAAGGCCTCCAGCATACCGATTCCTCCGTCATTGGTGGAGCTCCCTCCGATTCCGATGATGAAATCCCGACAGCCCTTTGAGATGGCGTCCTTAATCATCTCACCGACACCATAGGTGGTGGTATTCAGGGGATTTAGCTGTTCCTTGGGGACTAATTTAATCCCGGCTGCCTCAGCCATCTCCATTATGGCGGTCTTGCCATTTTCCAGTATTCCATAGGAACAAGGTACCTTGTCACCGAGAGGACCGGTAACATCTATCATTATCTTTTTACCACCCATACCAGCCAGAAGTGCTTCTACCGTACCCTCTCCGCCGTCTGCCAGAGGCTTTACGATAACCTCGGCATCGCTGCAGGCTTTTAAGATACCTTCCTTGGCGGCAAGTCCGGCCTCCATAGAGGTTAAGCTTCCTTTAAACGAATCGATTGCTATAACAACTTTCATCTGTATAACTCCTTCCCGTCAGTTTGTCTGATTGTAATCTTAAGAGTATGATTATAATGCATACTTATGATTTTCGGTTCTAATCATATACTTAAAGTAAGCGTATGGTATGCTGCTCACTTTTCTTTCCAGTTTACTCTGTTCGAATTCTCGCAAGCCCGCTTGAAGAATAAACCTGCTTACGCTGCTCGCACACGCCTTCATTATATCATAAGCACTACGATATGGAAAGATGGATAAATCTTATACGCTTCTTAATTTTATTATGCGAAAATAACTTATGGCTTATCCGTTGCAGGCAGGGGATTCATGATATTAGCTGCAGCTGCATTCTTCTATTGTAATTGGCCGTATTCTCGAGCAAGTCTTACACATGATATAATTAACCGGTTCCTGAAGGTCCTTTTTACTCTTCAGATATATGCACCAGTCACGCCAGCCCTCTTCAAAGACAAGCCTCTGCATTTCTGACATGATAAATCTGCAGGTTTTATCCCCCGGTCCAAATACACTTAAGACCAGATTATACATGGAGATCTTCATTAATAGGACTTCATTTGATTTGCCTGCCGCCAAATATTCCCCGGCGGTAGTGTTCATAAGGGTGTAAATCATCTTATGACGGATGCAGTTCTGCAATATCCTTCCCTTTAAGAAGGAATAAAAGGTCTGATACTGCTTTATCTTTTCCATGGTGTCAATTTTCTTATTTTTTAGGGCCTTCAGGTTATTAAACTGCTTTCGGAAGCTCTCCGCATACCTGGTATTCTTAATTAGCTCCGGCAGCTCAATATTCCATAGCTGTTGGCGTAATTGATAGGCCTTATCAGTAAGCTTCGCCTTTATCAGCAGATTGGATAGCTGCTGCCTGCACTGCCAGAATAGAAGAGTATCTTCTTTCTGTCTGCTTTGCTCCTCTATCAGGGTCTCCAGCTTAATACAGAGGTCCTCATAGTTATCGCAGATATTATTCGGTTCATCACAGACTCTGATCAGCTTCAGTAAAGTCTCATCCGCCTTGTCCATATGACTGATCGTACGGAAAAGTGCAATTGCTTCATCATAGTAATTATTTTTACACAGGCGATGGATCAGCTTGCTTGTATAGTTTAAAATCTCGATATGGCCTTCCTGCAGATTATTTCTTATTTCCTCCAGTAAGGCAGTATAGATTTCCTTTGCCGAGGCAAGCTCATGCCGGTTGATCAGCTGCTCTGTCTGAAAGAATAGGACGGGCCAGCGATCCTGCTCCATCAGTCCGCTTACCGGTATGGAGCTCAAAATCCGCTCGTAATCCTTTGGTTTATTCCATTGCTTATAGTAATTTGCCAGGTCCATCATGGCATTTACTGTAATGGTATGCTTGAAGCCCAGATTTTTCTCATAGAATTTAATGTTCTCACTCTGTCTGTTGATTGCCAGCTGGAAATCCTTCACTAAGCTGGCATATAAGGCCGTAAGACCCTTCGCTCTTACGGTTACAGGATGGGCTTCTCCAAGAACGGCGGTGCATTTTTCATAAAGCTGCTCTGCTTCTGCAAACAATTCTAAGAAATCAATATCCGGCAGGAACCGTTTTGTATTTAGAAGATCTATGGCAGTTGCGATAACTTGGGGGTCCTCGGCATCATAATATTCTGCCAAGCCCTGATATACGTTGGTAAGATGTTGAACACATAGCAGGGTTCCGTCGATATTGCGCTCCTGCTGCCTCAGAATAAGCGCATATCTCTTCTCAGCCAGCAGTGTGTCAGGATGCTTGTCTGTCAGCTGCTCCTTCAGCTGTTCATATATCCTCCGGGCATAATTAACTGCGGTAGGATAATCCTTAAAGGAAATATAATAAGGGATCATCTTCCCCCGGGCATTCAGGGCAGGCATACTATCTCCATGACCGTTTTGCTCCAGTATCCGGATAGCCTTCTCCAGATAGTCCTTGATTGCGATTACTTTACCAAGCTTATAGGTGCAATCAGAAAACAGGATTAAGGCTTGTGCATGCAGAACGGTATCAGGATATTTCTCGGTAATCTTATTTAAGAAGTCCTCTGCAATATTGTAGGCTGCCTGATGCCTTAATGCTGTCCAAAACTTTTCAAAGGCAGGTAAAACCTTCGAGCAGAAAGCCTCCAGGCAGTCCTGGTAGCTTAAGAACTCCAGACAGTCGTAGAGATACACGATCAGCCCATGGATATAATCAAAAGAAAAGGTATCTTCCTTCGCCAGGTACTCCGTATAGTACTCGCGGATTCTGCCATGCATATCTTCCTTAATTCTCAGGGGACAGGCGGTATGGATCACATTTCTCATGGTCTGGTGCATGTTATAGCGCTCATGCTCCCTGCCATTCCCATCCAGCACCTTTCGGCAGGTAATGAAGGAAAACTTAAGCAGCTTATCCAATACGATTTCCGTACCCAGCTCCTTATTAATAACATAATTCAGCAGCCGTCGGTCCCAGCCGTCAAAGCAGGATAGCCTGTAAATCATCTCTTCCTGCTGTTCGTTTCGAATATATCTTACATATCGTTCAACTAAAATCTCCTTGCTGCCTTTGTTGTCCGGATTAAAATCCTCCAATCGCACTTCCTGATTTCTGGCAGTAATATTTTCATGGATTGCTGCACAGATCCGCAGATAGAATGGATTTCCTTTTGTCGTCTCAAAAATATGCTCCCGTATCTCCGGATGCAGTATTTTGTAATTATCTAAAAACTCCATCGTGTATTGGCGATCAAAATTTTCTACCTCGACTTTCTTAATCCACCCGTCCTCTTCAACACCCCAGCGCAGCTCTTCCCTGCCTGCGATTACCCAAAGAACATCCGGTAACTGATGTATGATTCCTTCTTCTCCGAATAGATTACGTTCCTGATAGAGCCATTGATCCCGTGTGGTAATCTCCTCTGAATTTTCAGCAGTGTTAATGTATTTTTCATAGGTATCAAGAAGTATAACCAGCGGAAGCTCTGCGTCCTCCATATTTTCCTTCATATCCTCCACAAAAAACAAAGGCATGTTATACAGAAGTGTTCTTACATCTGCACCCTGCAATTCTTTTCGAAACTTCGAGAAGCTCTTACCTACCGAGCTTATTATGCCTGCAACGGTTACGGCATTTTCAAAGGCCGATACCCCTGTTATTATTCCGAGGGCATTGTCTGCCATCTTTAGGCCCAGGTATTTATCTAAAATACTGCCTTCCTCATTGGTTTGAATGGATTTCTGCTTATTCAGAAAGATTTTATAGGCTTCCTCAAACCGCTTGAATTTAAATGCATTTCCATAGTTCGCCTTGAGACTCTTTACTAACGCTAATAGAATATCATATACCTCAGTTACCACCCCACCGTCTTCGAAATTGTAATAAGCATAAACCGGGTTCTTCCTGCGTTTACCCTCAGTGGTGTAATGGTTGTTAAGGTCACTCAAAATTTTCTGAAGCAGACTGCTTTTTCCTGCGCCTCCGACTCCATAATAATTAATAGTCTTTATTTTTTTGCTATATAACGGATCCTTAAAATGCGTCAAATATTCATTGATGTATACGTCCATAAATAGCTCTCTCTGGACGATGCGGTCAGTAAAATTATTAAGGCAGCCATCGAGTTCTTTCTCTTTCATAGCATTTACTCCTTAGTATAGTTATTGGCAGGTAAAGGGACTGTATAATACAAATAGTAACATTTTTCAGCAAGGTTTTCAATCTTACTATTCTCAATATCCTCGATTGTCTGATAGATCATCGGAGCTTGGAGCGCATTCTGGATATAGAAAAACTCCCTTCCAAGTATCAAGTGGTTCATTATTTCACTTGTCTACCTGGAAGGGAGCATATCAATGGTTGGAGATACAAAAACTTTTATTTTTTGATTGTGTACTTGACGGGGAGCATATCATTTTCCTGCGACACCCCCTTGATTAACCTATTATATTAGGCTTTTGCCGTTTCAACATTTACCTGCTTAGACTTCTTCTTAGCCTTGATACCGGAAAATATTATCGTAAGTGCCATGAAAACAATCAGTATACTTACTAAAACAAGGATATTCTTAGTTGCAGTGCTTCCCATCGTACCGCTGATCGTTTCCTTGAAAAGTCCCACGGAATAGGTCATCGGCATGTAAGGATACAGCACGTTGAAGAACTTTGGTACAGTCTCCATCGGGAAGGTTCCTCCGCAGGAGGTAAGCTGCAGGATCAGGAATAGGAGGGACAGGAACTTACCCAAATCCTTCAGGTGTACCATTAAGAACTGTACGATTGAGATAAATACCACGGATACCAGGCAGCAGGCAGCATAATACATCAGCGGATTCGCCACCTTTAATCCAAGACTGTTCTGCAGGATCCAGGCTAGAACGATTGCCTGTGCAAAGCCAATCAGCAGATAGATAAAGCTTCTTGCCAGTTTGTTCTCGGAAGCGATTGATAATAGCTTGAATTTACCATCGGTATCCAGATAAATACCGACAAACATAATGATTGCACCTACCCACAGAGAGAGGGATAAGAAGTAAGGGGCGAATGCTGTACCGTAATTCGGCACGGCTGCTATGGCTTCCGATTCAACGGTTACGGGAGCTTTGGCATACTCTGCAATTCCCTCCAGGGCATCCAGTTGGTCATTGGTATCGGTAATGGCGGTATCAACACCGGTTTTTGCGGTCGTAAGGCTATCACTCAATTTTGTGGTACCTTCCTCCAGGGCTGCGGCACCCTCTGTGATATCTGCTGCTGCATCGGATAATTTGGCGGTAGCATCATTTACCGTACCGATACCCTTGTTTAATTTCACAGCTCCGTCATTAGCAGCTTTCGCACCTGCTGCAAGATCAGCTGCTCCGGAAGATAATTTTGCAGTCGCATTATTTACTTCTCCGATACCCTCCGATAATGCTTTCGCACCCTCTGCCAGGCTGGCAGAACCGGTTTTAGCCTGGTTAAGGCCTGCGGACAATGTAGCTATGGCATCCTTTAGCTGAGGAAGAGTTTGACAGCCCTTGGAGAGCTGTTCGGCGCCGTCAGTAATCTGGGCGGAGGCAGTATTTAGCTGAGCGCTGGCTGTCTGGAGAGCGGTAATACTCTGTGGGTTGGCAGGGTCCGACAGCTGCTGGATAAATGACGCAAAGACAGGATCCTTCATAATACTTGGATTAACTTTTGTCACATATTGCGTTAAAAAGGTCGAGGTGCTATTTACCGAAGCAATCAGGGCATCTACTCCGGCTGTGTATTGGGTAAGGCCGGCATTCAATTCCTGTGCACCGCTTGCCAGTGCCTGTGCTCCTGTCGAGAGCTGACCGATATCCTCGGTTGAGGTAGCAAGCGTTTGAGCACCTTCAAGGAGCTTATTGATTCCACTATCCAAGGAGGAAGCACCGGTAGATAGTGTGCCTGCTCCCTCTGTTAAGGAGGATATTCCGATCTGATACTCCTTCAGCTTTTCTGAGAAGGTCTTAGAACCCTCCGCCAGATTCTTCGTTCCATCGATGAGCTCGCCGGAGCCCTCTTTAAGCTGTGAGACTCCTGTCTGATACTCAGTTAGCTTATCGGAGAAGGTTTTCGTCCCCTCCGCCAGGTCTTTCGTACCGTTTGAAAGCTGTCCCGACCCCTCTTTAAGCTGTGTCAGACCGTTCTGCAGCTCGGACATCTGGTCCGGTACTTCTTTTATGGCACCGGCCAGCTTTCCGACGATTTCTGAGTTAACCGTATCACGGAGGGATTCCTCAATCTCCAGCACGGCACGGCTCAGTATCTGACTGGCCAGATAATTTCTCTTCTCATTTGCTGAGAAGGTGATGGATGCCGTATGCTTGTCGGCAGTGGAGGCACTGGCGATATCTGATGAGAAATCCTCCGGAATCAAGATATAAGCATAATAGTCATCCCCTTCGGTTCCCTGCAGGGCAGTTGACTCATCGGTTAACACAAACTTTAAATTTGCAGTAGCGGATAGCCGGTCACACATTTCTTGACCGACATTCCGGTCCTCCCCGTTTATTACCGCACCTGCATCTTTATTAACAACTGCAACCGGCAAGCTATCCAATCTGGAATAGGGATCCCAGAAAGCACCCAGGTAGAAGTAGCTATAGAGCAAGGGCAGGATTACTACTGCAACAACTACCGCTATCCGAATCATAGTTTTTTTACTAAACTTAAATTTCACCTTTATCACTCCTCATTATCTATCATATCGGGAAGTATAGCATCAGATTATTCACTTGTAATTAGACACTGAAACCGTAATGTCTTAAATACAGACATAGGAATTCATTTGATAAAAAACCAGACAAATCACTTATTTTGTCTATTGGAACATTACAATATCAATACTAGAATAAGGGCAAATAGTAGGCTTGAAAGGGTTGTGTTAACATGCGTAAGGAACAGGAGAAGGCTGTCGTGGCTGCAGAAGAGTTATTAGAACATAATACGAGACGGCGGGAGCTTCCCGGCTATCGATTAAAAAAGGCTGCTGTAACAGTAGCCCTGGATATACGCCTGGCAGGGATAGTCCGGTCTCCGGAGCGTTGTGCCCGTAATCTCCTGGAGCTGGGCCTAAGTACCTTTCCGAATCAGCTTACGAAGGAAGAGCAGTCCATCCTCCTGCAGAAGTTTATAACAGTCTGTAAAAACCAGGACAAAATAAAAGCCCGCGAGTTATTCTTCGCAAGCTTTCTAGCTTAATTCTTATCCTTATTCTTATTAATATTCTTACTCTGGTAGCGGAGAGTTGCATATTTCTCCGTACCGTATACCAGATTCTTGAGCTGTGCAGTTATGTATCCCGGTGTTTCCTTCATTCCATGCTGAGCCCAGGAAATCACCACACCAACGATTCCGAAGGCGTAGAACTCGGCAACAAAACGGACTTCCTCCTCGGTTGCATTTGAATTCGCAGTGATTCCGCTGATGATACTACAGAGCAGCTCTACCGTAACCTTAAACAAATACTCCTTGAATTCATTCGCCACGGAGGCCTTCAGCGTATTGATATAGAAATAATCCTCTTCTTTAATTTTTGTGAGAAACTGCAATATCTTACTATCCCAGTTATCATAACTTAAATCATTGGTAATGATGGCGATGGCTTCATTATAAAAAATCCAATCCACCAGTTCATATTTATCCTGAAAATGATAGTAGAAGGTCTGCCGGTTCAAGCCACAGATCTCGGCGATATCGGACACGGTAATCTTATCAAAGCTTTTCCTCCTGGTCAGCTCCTTAATCCCTGCTGCAATTGCTTTCTTTGTAATTAATGAATCAGACATGGTCTTTATCCTCTCTCTTGGATATCTAACTACTTAATATATTATATCACACTTAGATTGTCAGAATGATAATTTATCTGAGGGAGTGGATGAATACCCTATGAATCCTTCCGGGAGGATACGTTATATATTACGCTCCTGATAATTCATGGAGAAGCCGCCCTTCGGAACGTCATAGGGATCCAGAATATCATCCTTTGCCTCGAGGCTTTTTAGCTTTTTTACCGCTCCATAGGGCTCCTTTAGGGAGAGCTTGTCCCCTCTGCCGGAGATAACCCATAGAATACGATATCCGACGGGGACAACCTTCAGCTTGTCCTCTCCTTTGCCATCAGTGAAATATATGAGCAAATTGAACTTCTGCCGGTTCGCATATTCAAAGACGGGGTTAAAGCTGGTGCTGCCCTTGGTATTCAGGCGGCCCTTCAGATCCCGGTCTGATTTTACCTTATACATGCGCCGGATTCTGTCATCACATTCAATAACCGTAATCTCATGATTGTAGTTTCTAACAATATGAAGCACTTCCTTCATGGCCTGAAGGAATTCCTCGTCACTGATGCTGGCACTGATATCAACCGCAACCGCGATATTGGCAATATGGCTTCGCAGCTCGCCTCTTAAGTCCAAACGCTCGGGCTGTCTCCGATTCCGCCGGGTAACGATTTTCTTCTTATTACTTTCAACCGTCCCCATCAGCTGATGAAGATACAGATTCCAGGGTAGTTCCCCCTTACGGTTCTTTAGGGCGGACAGTAGGCTTTCTAAATAAGCCGGAACAGCGCCCTTTTCAGAGGCCTGGATTGCTTTCTCTGTGAATTCTGTCAGAGTTGATGCATCGATATCGGAGGCTTCCTCCCAGATATCATGGGTCTTTTCAGGCTTATATTCTGTCTCGGCAGTCTCGTTATCCTCCGGTTCCGTCTCCGGAAGCTCTTCCTCCTCTTCTTCCTCCAAAACAAGCTGCAGCTTCTCTGCATAATATTCAAAGGAGGCGTAGGGCGGGAGGTGGATCGAGTATTTATTATTAACCCACTCAAGGGTAGTAGCATAGGGTGGAAGATGGGTTAAGTATTTATTTACGACAATATCCATTGCCATGTTTATGGCTAAGGGGCTGAAGCTGCCCTTAAGCTCCTTTGCTCTTACAAGATGCAGGGATATAATATGGAGAATTTCATGCTTGATGGTGCTCTCCATCTGCCTTCGTTTGAGCTTTAGGAAGATGACCGGATTGAAATAGAGAACAAATTTCGCACCCTTAAAATTAACAGCAGTGGGACTGCTGATATCGAAGCGGATCTCCCGGGACATCTGAAATAAGAAGTAGGCATAGAAATTATCGGTATCCTCCATAAGACTTAAATTTACCTTATCAATCAGTTCAAAGAAGGATCGCCGAAATGCTTCCGGTATTCCTGAGGCGGAAGCCGGCTTGATAAGCTGTGAGCCGGAGGTCATATTCATAAGCTCCATCGCGCGTTCGCGAAGCACTTCTACCTGTTGGTCAAAATTAATATCCATATATTATCCTCTGATTGAAGCATAGGCTTCATAATATAACTCAACAAAGGCTTCCTTCTCTATGGCATACTGATAGAGGAGGGGGAAGCTGTTTTTAATGTCCTTCATAATACCGATTCGCAGATCCACCGGATATAACCGCAAGAATTCAATCAGACGGTCCACAAGGTCAGCTGCTTCCGGGTTATTAACATTATCTAACTCATCTGCGTATGACTTTTGTTCCTGTGACGCAGGCTTAGTCATAGTGAGGGAGAGTGTAGAAGAAACCTTCATTCTTAACTCCAAGCCCTTTAAGATATTCCTGGCGGACAGATAAAGCCGGGTATGGCTTTCGTTCCGGATCCGTTCGATGACCCAGGCAGGGATTACAGCCGCAGGGAAGATATCTTCATATGTAATCAGAGGGTTGTAGTCGGACTCCACAAAATGTAAGAATTCTTCTGCAATCATTTTTCCTACGTTACCACGGATTACATTTAAGAAAACGGCTCTGGGAATGGAAGCCTTCTTCTCCTGATATACCTGATATGCCTTGGAAATTCGCTCATAGCTTCTTGGAGTTGCCCGGATGTGGTCTTCGTTCACCCGGTTCAAATATTCCGGGAAGGTCGAGATGAATTCAATCACCATTCGATCGATTCCTGCATCCTCAGCCCAGTCAAGCCACTGTAGATGATCGGGCTCCATAGAAAGCCATACAAACCGGTTCTCCTGAGCAGCATCCATATCTACTACCTGATAATCAAAGTCTGAGCCGTATTTGCCCGAGGGATTCATGGCTGCGACGATCTTCACCTGGGCGGGTAGCTGATAACCGTTAATCTCCCTGTTCAGAATAAGATTCATCAGCTCCTGCTGTACGGTATGCTCACAGCGGTTGATCTCGTCAATAAATAGTAGAACAGTATTCCCCTTTATGATCTCCTGATCAATCTCTCTCAGCTTATGGTGAACTGCGTAGATGGTAGCTTTCTTCCAGGCAGGTTCTCCGGTTCCAATCCGTTCGGTATAAGTCTCTATCGTCGGAAGACCGCCGATCTCACCCTCCTTTAAGAGGTTGCCGTCGATAGTTACCAGACTCCATTGCTTTACTTTCGCAAGCTCCTTGGCTAAGGCTGTCTTTCCGATGCCGCTTTCACCAACGACTAATGGCACCTCTCCGGTGGAGAGTACCAGGTCTACGCTCTTTAAGGTATCTATATAATTCATAATTTTCACTCCTGTATCAACCAAGCTTCAGCTTCTCATCCACGGCAATTCTCTTCGCTCTCTTGCTTCCGAATTGATGAAGGAACATCAGCTTGTCCATATGATTAATGTCATTGTTGTCTATTGTTTTAAATTGAAGAAAATCTCTCACGTATTTCTCGTCCACATCTTCCCGTGATAATACGTCCTTTAACACTTCCTCCAGCTCCTCCTGTGTAATTTCCTCGATCACGTATTTCAGTACGAGGATATTTACCTTAAGAAACTCCAGAAGCTTCTTCTTGTCCGGGGCACTGAGGAATTTGACAGCCTCTTCGTTACTACGGATGGCGATCAGCTCTGCCTGAGGGCAGGGAGATTTGATATACCGCAGGGCATCGAAGCTTATCGTCACAGCCTCCACCTGGACACTTTCATAGGGCTCTGAGATAAATTTTATGGCGTCATAATTCTTTCGAACAGCTAACAGCTGCAGCTCTTCGCTTGGATTAGGGATATATTTGATGGCCCAGCCTGCCTGGCTGAGTGCCATTTTAAGTACTGCCTCGGTAGGCTTCTTGATATATTCTAAGTAAACCCAGCCAGCCTCGATTGCTTTCAGCATCATAGCCTCGGTCGGAGCTTCGATGTATTTGATCGCCCGGACATTGTTCATAAGTGCCAGCTCCTGCATCTTACTGGTAGGTTGATCGATATATTCCAGCAGCAATCCGTCTCTTTGCACTGCAAGCAGCTTCATCTCCTCGGTTGGAGCTTTGATCGAGGTGATTACATGGGGATTGCACTTTATCATTGATATAAGTTCCTGTGTATCCATAAGGTTAACCTTTCTAGTGGTGATTATTATGGGGTTACGATTGAACTATTATAGCACTTTATGAAATGGGGGTCTAGTTGAATCAAAAACAGCCTCAGGGGGCTGGTATAAAGTGGTATGCGCTATAAATTGACATGGAATTTTCACCATGTTATTATGAAAATAGTATTAAAAAGTAGTATTATACAGATTTATGGTAGAAATCAGACAAATATGATGTTATTTGTAACTGGAATTAATCAGATCCATGTAAAGGTGTTGCTAAATGAAAAAATTGAGAAGGCACATAATACTTATTATAATATTGTTCTTTTTTTCTGCTCTCATAGTATATGGGTCTGGAAAAAGCAGCCGGGATATGAATGAGAGTCGATTATCAGACAAGACAATCGTTATTTATACCTCTAGAAGTGATAATTTACTAGATGCAACCATCCCATTATTTGAAGAAAAGTATGGTATTCAAGTGGTACTGGTAAAGGATGAATTAGGAGTATTATTATCACGGATTCGAGCTGAGGGAGATAAGCCAAAAGCTGATATTATTATGGGTGGTACTTACTCCTACATGTATTCTAATCGGGATTTATTTCAGGAATATATCTCTGTGAATGATAAATACATATTGGAAAGCTATCATAATACAACCGGACTATTCACCAGTTATATTTTGGAGGGAAGCTGCTTTATTGTGAATAAATCCTTGGCCAGAAATATTTCTGTCAAAGGATATCAGGATTTGCTGGACAAGCAGTTAAATGGCAGGATTATTACAGCCAACCCGATTAATTCCTCCTATGCATTTTCTCAGTTAAGCAATACGCTGTTGGCGATGGGGGGATATGAAGAGGAGGAAGCCTGGGAGTATGTTAGGAAGCTAATGGAGCAGGTAGGGGAAATAGCGTCAAGCTCGGAGAAGGTATATACAAGTGTTGCAGCGGGAGAATATATTGTGGGCTTAACCTATGAATCACCCTGTGTTAGCTTGGTAAAGGATTCTACCGATGTTGAGATTGTTTATCCGAGCGAGGGAACCGTCTATCAGCCTGCAATGATGGCGATAGTGAAAGGGAGCAGCAATCAAGAAAATGCAAAGCATTTTATAGACTTTGTTACCGGTAAGGATATGCAGAATATCTATTCCAATATACTGATGAAACGTTCTATATATCGGGATGCCATTGAAGGTGAATATTTAGTGCCGATACAACAAATTAATGTACTGGAAGAGGATATGGAATATGTAAAGGAAAACAAGCTTAAAATTCTCAGTCGATATTCTCTTATTATAGATCAGATTATGGGAGAGCAATGAGATGGTGACAACCTATCATGGAGTGAAGTATGAAGAATTCTGGAAGCTTTCAAGAAAAATTAAAACAAATCGTCGTCAATAAATTGATAACCTTGATTGGAGCAGGCATTATATTACTGGTCATCGGCATGATTTTAGCTGTGGTTGCAACTAACTATAAGAATGCAAAGGATAATGGTAACCTGTATGAGGATACCTTTCTGGAGATTTATGAGGAGAGCACTACGTTTCTAAGGGGAGAAGCATTGCAGGAATTATGCCATAACATATTGTTATATGAAGACGATGTATCGGCACTTCCTTATCTCATCTACGAGTTTAATGCTTCGTTTCCTTTGAATGCTAAGGTAGTATTAAGTGATAAGGAACGGAATATTCTTTATAAAAGCTTTAGTGATCAGGAATGGGATCTATATAGAAATAGCTTTAACAAAGCAATCTGTGCAAATGCCTTTCAGATTCAGCAGAATGAAATATATACCAGTGTATATTATTTTGATGGAAATAATTCAAACTATGTGCTATCGAAACCGGTATATGATCATGGAAGGACGATTGGATTCATCAATCTCTATCTTGAGGAAGAGGGGTGGGAACAGAGTCTATATGATGCAGAGCATGAAGGGATTATTACAGACGATCGAGGAAGAGTTATCTATAGTAGTAGGAATAGCTTCATTACTGGAATTAATAAGTTTATGAATCATTCACAAGGTCCGGTTATTACGGTCAATGGTAGGCGGTACTGGGTTAATACCCGATCGATTGAGAAGGCCAATGTGATAATATATTCATTAATTTATTATCCGCGAAATAATACCCTATTGCTCACTGCGTTTGGTATCATCATTATCGTTGGAATCTGCTGGTTAAAGCTAGCCAATGATATGACGGAAGCGATGGCAAAAAGTAATGCGTCCTCCATCAATAAATTGGTAACGGAAATCCAGATTATTAGTCAAGGGGCTTCGGAGCACAGAATCAATATGGCTACCGAAGATGAATTCTCCGTAGTAGGAATACAGATTAATCAGATGCTGGATAATATACAGGAGCTTAATCACAAAAATACGGAATTGCTAAGAATTAACAACGTGACGGAAATCAATCATCTAACAGAGCAAATAAACCCGCATTTTTTATATAATACCTTGGAGATCATCAGAAATCTGCTTGTGTTTGATAATAAAAGGGCGGATCAATTAATTGTAAAGCTTACCCAGATTTTGCGCTACAGTATTAACAATAGCAGGAAATATGTACGTCTGGAAGAGGACATGTTATATATCAAGGATTATCTGGATATACAGAAGTCTAGATTCGAAGAAAGATTACATTTTGAGATTAACATTGCAGAGGAATGTAACAAGTGTATCATACCTAAGCTACTATTACAGCCACTGATAGAAAATTCCATTAAATATGGTTTTCGTAAAAAAATGAACATTCATATATGGATTGAGGGACATATAGAGGGAAATATGCTGTTACTGTCGGTAAGAGATGACGGGGAAGGGATGGTACAAGAAGAGGCAGAAGCACTTCAAATCAGCATCTATGAGCCTGTATTAGAGACGGAGCATAATGGACTGCATAACATAGCTAGGAGACTTTATCTGCTTTATGGAACGGACAGCGGACTTGATATTATGAACTTGGAAACACAGGGACTTCAGGTGACAATCAGAATCAATCTGGAAAGGAATATCGCATGTACAAAGTTGTCGTAGTCGAGGATGAAAACATAATTCGAAAAGGGCTTGTGTATTCAATACCTTGGATGGATTTACAGTGTAGTGTTGTAGGAGAGGGATGTAATGGGGTGGAAGGGATTGAATTAATCAGTAAAAAAAATCCCGATATCGTTATTGTGGATATCAATATGCCTGTTATGAGTGGCCTGGAGATGTTGGAGAAGACCTATGAACAATTTAATTATTCAGCAATTATTCTATCCGGGTACTCTGATTTTGAGTATGCACAGAAGGCGATTAATTATGGGGTGAAGGGCTATTTGTTAAAACCCCTTCAGGTGGAAGAATTAATCGAGGCTGTTGAGCTTGCAAAGAAGGAATGTAATTTAAGAAAAACATGGCTAACAAAACAACAGGAAAAAGAAGAGCTGCGTAATATCTCCTTGATGAAAGAAATTAATAATGCTGTAATCGATAATAATCTGGTGAAGCAGATGCTACATTTTGTGAATCAGAATTTTAGCAAAAAAATTGTAATGCAGGATTTGGTTGATTACTTGAATTATAGCGAAACCTTTTTGAACAAAATATTTAAAGAAGCGGTTGGTACCACTTTCATAGAATACTTAAATCGTTATCGTATTCAAAAAGCATTAGAGCTGATCAAGGGAGGAGAAACCTCTATTCAGAATGTTGCTGATAAGTGTGGAATAGGGGATTACAAATACTTTAACGTGGTTTTTCGAAAATATATGGGATTATCTACAAAAGAATATATTAGAACGATAAAAAATTAAACAAAGGTACCAAATACGATCTCGAAAAGAAGAAAGTGTTTGGTATTTTTTCTTTTTAAATGGTATTTCGGGTAGAAAAGTTGTTAATTATCACTATAATAAAAATATCAATAAAAGTTATCAAAGGAGGACTTTATGAGGAAAAGAATTTTTGCATTAATGTTATGCTTAACCATGGTAGCGGGAGCAGCCGGATGTAGTAATTCGAAAAAGGATCCGGTGGAGCCTGCGAAAACAGAAAGTAAAGGCGAGCAAGCAGAGCAAGCAGAAGTAGATCCCAGAAAAGAAATGACGGGCAAGGTAGTCATCTACACATCCATGTACGAAGATATCATTGAGGATATGGATAAGAAGCTGGACGAAGTATTCCCTAAGATGGACATTGAATTCTTCCAAGGCGGCACCGGCACATTACAGTCAAAGGTAGCAGCGGAGATTGATTCCGGAAAGCTTAGCTGTGATATTCTCATGGTTGCAGAACCTTCCTATGCACTGGAACTAAAAGAGTTAGGTCTTTTACATCCATATAAATATGCAGAAGCAGACAGCCTGTTATTCGATTATGATGCTGAGGGCTATTGGTATCCGGTTAGAGTTTTGAACATGATACTTGCTTTTAACCCTGATATGTATAGTAAGGATCAGGTTCCTAACTCCTTCGCGGATTTTGCAAATGATGCAAGCTTAAAGGGTTATCTGTCCATGGGAAATCCGTTAACCTCAGGTACCTCCTATGCTGCAGTGGTAGGCTTACTGGATAAATACGGTGAGGATTATATCAAACAGTTAGGCGCACAGGGTATTGCAATTGAATCCGGTTCTGTTGCCCTTACCAAATTGGAGACCGGGGAATGCAAGGAAATCATGATCTTAGAAGAATCAATCCTCAAGAAAAGAGAAGAGGAAGGCTCTACATTAGAGGTTATTTATCCTACCGATGGTACCATTAGTACACCTTCACCCATTATGATTATTAAAGACGAATATAGTGCCAATCAGAATGCTGCAGCTTGTGAAGCAGTTGAAGAATGGTTCTTATCCTTAGAAGGTCAGAAATATATCGTTTCCGGCTGGATGCATTCTGTGAGAAATGATTATCCCAGTGCCCCCTACGATGCTATTCCGACAAAGGAAATAATGGCAAATACAATCAGCATTGACTGGGAAAAGGCTTATAAAGAAAGAGAAGCCATCCGTACATTATTCCAGGAAAATGTAACTATTCCTCAATAATATCTAAGCTAGAGGCTGTTATAAAAGGGAAAAGTTTTATAACAGCCTCTAGAATTTAATGACGGAATAAAGAGAGGAGTTAACAGCAACATGAGTCAGAAAAAAAGAATACATTTAGATATCAAATGGATTATCATACTTGCGATCGTTGCATTTTTAGTGATATTTCAAGTACTTCCTTTGATATATCTGCTATATCGTTCGTTTTTTTCTACAGGGAAATTTTCTCTGGAAGGGTTTTCAAGAATTTATTCTTATCCACTGAATTGGACTAGCTTAAAAAATACTTTGAT
>JAEYQV010000059.1 GCA_023409835.1 Bacillota bacterium | reverse complement strand
CCCTGCTCTTTCCCGGAAGAGCTACAGCCACCTGAAGTTAAGACTACGGCGATAAGAAGCAGGTTCAAGAGATATAATTTTATTCGTCTGCACCCTATTAATAGTTTGCTTACCATCATCACTGCCCTCAGACGGAAGCCTTCGATCTCCTCTTCCGCTCCTAGAATTCCTTCTTCAAGCTCCTTAAAAATAATTGGTCCAGAGCAGCTACTGCCTCTTTCCCCTGGTATAACACCTCATAAACTGCCTGGCAGATCGGAAGCTCCACCCGGTAATCTTCTCCGAGTCTTACGAGGGCTGCAACCGTATAATAGCCTTCGGCCAGCTCCTTATACTCCTGTCCTTTTACGAACATCTCCCCATATCTGCGGTTGTGGCTGAATTCCGAGAAAACAGTCGCTTCATAATCACCCAGATGGCATAATCCGTAAGCCGACAGCTCACTGCCTCCCATCGCCTTGATCAGTCTGGCGATCTCTCTGGTTCCCCGGGACATCAGAGCACCCTTTAAGGAGGTTAAATTCAGACCGTCCAGCATACCCGCAGCGATACCGATGACATTCTTAGCAGCAGCGCCAATCTCATTTCCGAGAAGGTCTTCCCCATAGTAGAAGCGAATTAGATCACTGCTGAAGGAATCAACCAAAAGCTCCTTCGTCTTCTCATCGATACTATCGATCACCATGCAATTTGGAATTCCCCGATAGAACTCCTGTACATGTCCGGGCCCCAGCCATACGGCAACCCGGCATGAACCATCTATATATTCCGATACAATCTCGGTCAGTCTCTTTCCTGTGGATACCTCAATACCCTTCATACATAATACAAAGCATTTCCCCATCAGTTTAAAACCTGTAAGCTCCTGCATCAGGCCTCTCAAGCCCTGTGAATTGACGGATATGATAATGATACCGGACTGTACTGCCTTGCTAAGCTCTGTTTCAAGGGTGAGGCTATTTGGCAATTCAAGCAACCCGTTTGATCGCGTTTCAATAAACTGCTGCATATGCTGTGAATTTTCTCTGCCGTAGAGAGTTACTTCATGACCTGTTTTATTCAGATACCAGGCGATAAAGGAACCCCATCTACCGCAGCCGATTACGGTTATTTTCTGTTTCATCTGTAGTCATCCCCATCTGTATTGTAAAATAAACTATATTTGTTGTTGCCTGATTAGTATATTCGCAATGTCTGTCTCAGTATTCGGTCTTCTCCAGAAAAAGTCCATAGGCCTCCGCCAATATGTTAAGCCGGCTCCGGTCCCCCTCTTCGATCAGCTCCGGTATCTCACTGCTATCAAGCTTACCTAAGCCTGCCTCGATGAGAACCCCTGCGATCTTTCGGACCATATTATACAGGAAGCCATCACCGTTGACCCTTATCCGGATCAAACTCTCCTCTTCCTGTATGTCGATGAAGTGAATCCTTCGAACCATGGATTTCTTCTTGGTTTTTGCATTTGAGAAGGCAGTAAAATCATGCTCTCCGATAAAATACCCCGCTGCCCTGGTCATCTCTTCGATATTAAGCGGTTCCGGCACATACATGCTGTACTTGCGCAGGAAGGGATTTGGGTATTCCTTATTCCATATCTGATAAAGATAGGTCTTAGACCGGACATCATATCTTGCATGAAAGCTTTCCGGAACTAAAGCTACCTCCGTTACGCTGATGTCCCGGGGAAGATAACGGCAGCAATATTGCCGAAGCTCTTCCGGGTCAATGGGCCTTCGCAGCTTCACGTTCGCCGTCTGGGCAAGTGCATGGACACCGGCATCTGTTCTGCTGCAGCCGGTCACCTCAGTATTCTCTCCGGCAAGCTCGGATAAAACACTCTCCAGCTTTCCCTGAATCGTGTCCTCTCCGTTCCCCAGTCTCTGCCAGCCCCTATACCGTCCCCCATCATATTGAATCGTCAGTTTATAGTTATACATGTTTACTCCTATTGAAGCTTTCTATCCCGCTATGATATCAGTATCAGTAGATAAAATTCTGATAATCCGCCCAATTCTCCTGAAGCAGGGTAGGTGTATCAAGCCCGTAGGGGCAGTGCTGCTTGCAGTGATCGCAGTGGATGCAAGCCTCAATCCGCTTCATTTTCTCCTGCCACTCCGAATTCAGATAGACGGAAACCGGCGCCCTGCGAATCATTAAGGACATTCTGGCAGAAGTCGGAATATCAATGTCAGCCGGGCAGGGCAGGCAATAGCCACAGCCTCTGCAAAAATTCATTCCCAGCTCCTTCCTGTCCCGTTCAATGACTGCTGCAAGAGAAGTTTCCAAAATTGGTGGATTCTCAATATAAGAAAGAAATTCATCCAGCTCCTTCTCTCTCTGTACCCCCCAGATTGGAAGTA
This sequence comes from Bacillota bacterium, assembly GCA_023409835.1. GTDB lineage: Bacteria > Bacillota > Clostridia > Lachnospirales > Lachnospiraceae > Mobilitalea. The sequence goes on along the minus strand of JAEYQV010000059.1, from coordinate 1,791 downwards.
CATTCTTAAAACGGGCAAGATATGCATAGGCCGCTGCAGAGTTGGTAATCAGACCGCCTGACATGGCTTTCATTGCGATAAAACCGATTTCTCTCTCCCCACAAAGCTTAACCAGCTCGATTTCCTGCTCAGCTGCCAGATAGCTGAAGGGAAATTGTATCGTCTCGTAAAGGCCGGATTCTGCAGCTTCCATCGCTACCTTAAGCCTGTGATTGGTGATTCCGATGTGCCGGATAAGGCCTTGGGCCTTCGCTTCCAGCATTGCTTCATATAGACCGGTCCCGTCTCCCGGCTTCGGGCAGAAGGGCGGATTATGAAACTGGTAGATGTCTATATAGTCGGTCTTCAGCTGCCGCAGGGATTCCTTCAACTGCTTCCTAAGCTCCTCACCATTGCCTGCCATAGACTTCGTGGCGATATAGATATGCTCCCGTACCTCACCTAAGGCATAACCGATCTTCTCCTCACTGTCGGTGTAGAACCTTGCCGTATCAAAGAAGGTGATTCCCTTCCGATAAGCCTTCCTTAGCAGATCAGCAGCCTCTTCCTTACTGATCCTTTGGATCGGCAGAGCACCAAAGCCGTTTTTATTTACAGTAATATTTGTTGTTCCTAATGTAACCTGTTCCATACTTTCCATCCTTCCGGGCAATAGGTATCCTACCTAGTATTATTAGCATCATTCTAACACTTATTTCCTGTAGTTTTCAACACCTAATACAACAGGTATGGTATAATCATAAAAGATAAGACAAAAAATAGTTAGGCTACGCTTATGGAGGGAGGTTTCTATGTATTACATCGTATTTGATCTGGAATTTAATCAGGCTGCTGATATAGCACAGACCGGGATTACAGATTTTAAGGAGCATCAGCCAGAGGAGCCCCAGGCTTCGCAACAGGCACTCCGTCTTGAGGAACCGACACCCACAATGGGAACAAATTCTGCTTCCGTAGCTGCCGTAAGACTCCCCTTTGAAATTCTCCAGATCGGTGCGCTTAAGCTGAATACGGAATTGCAAACGGTAGCAGCTTTTAACCGGCTTGTAAAGCCCTCACTCTATCCAACAGTCAATCCGTTTATCACCGGACTGACCGGTATCACCACCGAGCAGCTATATGAGGAAGCCCTGTTTCCGGAGGTCTATCAGGATTTTACCGGCTTTATCGGAGATACGGAGACCGTGTTCTGTGTCTGGGGAAAATCTGATATAAAGGAATTGTTCCGAAATGCTTCCTATCATGCCCTTAGTATGGAGCTGCTGCCGAGAAGTTACATTAATCTTCAGCCCTATGCCTCCTTACAGCTGGGCTATTCCAGGCAGAAGCAGCTGCGGCTTAAGGATACCGTCGAAGCTCTTGGTATTCCGCTATCCCTATCCTTCCATGATGCCGGTAATGATGCCTTTTATACAGCAGAGATATTTAAGAAGCTATACAAGCCCTCGATAAAGCCAACCATCTTTGAACCGTACAATCCTGCTCCCCGGACAAGGATTCCCAGAAAAGCCATTGATTTTGACGGACTCCTCCATCAGTTTGAGAAGATGTACGACAGGGAAATGTCAGGGGAAGAACAGGGAATCATCAAGCTTGCTTATCAGATGGGAAGAACCCGGCAGTTTCTTAAGGAACAATAATGCACATGAACGAAACAAGGGGGCTGTCGCACTAAGCTATAGTGATGCAAGAAGCCCTCTACGCTTCCCCACACCTTGTGAAACAAGGTGTTATACACTAGGTTGAGAGACACATCTTGATGTTGTATGTCATATTCGAACAATAAATTGT
>JAEYQV010000135.1 GCA_023409835.1 Bacillota bacterium | reverse complement strand
TAATAACGAATGTGAATGATAACTATCCAAGATTAATATTTGCTATTCTAATCGGAGCGGCAGTGTATGCTGTGCTTCAGATGATCTATGAAGGCTTCTGCAGGAAGACAATCTATCGAGTCTTGTTCATGGTGCTCTCGATAACAGCAGCATTAGTGTATCTGTTTACGGTACGGAATAGCTTCTTTCATACGGAAGTAGTCATTCGTACCATTGTGATTTTGTTCATACTACTGATAGCTTTCCTATGGGTGCCTTCCATCCAATCAGAGGTTACCTTTAATGAAAGCTTTATGGCTGCATTTAAAGCATTTTTTGTATCGCTGTTCTTCTCGGGGATTACTTTTTTAGGCACAGCACTAATTATCGGGACTCTTAATAAGTTGCTTTATCGAGTTGACAGTACTTATTATACCCATGCGGCAAATATTATTTTCGTACTGTATGCTCCTTTATATTTTTTCTCTCTAATACCGCTGTATTCCGGAAATAGAACATCGGAGGAAGATGGTTCCGAGGCTGCGGATATTGTGGACAACCTTTCGGAACCTTCCCTTGAGGAGGTATCTGACTCTGAAAGAAAGGCAGCTGCAGCCGACAGTGAAGGGAACAGGTTCCATAAAGCTGTAGAAGCACCCAGGTTTCTGGAAAACCTGTTATCCTTTGTTATTGTTCCGGTGACAGCTATTTTTACAGTTATTCTTTTAATCTATATTATTGTTAATATTACCGGTGAATTCTGGACAGATAATCTATTGGAGCCCTTACTTGTTTCTTATTCTATCACGGTGATCATTGTATATCTGCTTACCAGCAGGCTTAAGAATAGAATCGCTGTCAGGTTTCGAAGGATATTTCCGAAGGTTTTAGTTCCGGTCGTCCTGTTCCAGACTATCGCTTCAATCCTTAAGATCGGAGAGTCTGGAGTAACCTATGGCCGATATTATGTAATCCTTTTTGGCGTGTTTGCGACGATTGCCGGGCTGCTGTTTTGCTTCCTGCCTGTGAGGAAGAATGGACTGATCGCACCTGTTTTAATTCTCCTTGCTACACTATCCGTCCTACCCCCGGTGGATGCCTTTACAATTAGCCAGGTAAGTCAAACGGCTAGATTAAAAAATATTCTGATTGAGAATGAAATGTTATCCGATAATGTAATAACACCGAACAGCAAGCTTGCTTCGGCGGATAAGCAAGCAATACGCGAAATAATGGACTATCTCGAACGTATGAGAGCTCTGGATCGAATCGAATGGCTGAAGGGCTATCATCCCTCGGAGTTTTATTCTACCTTTGGCTTTAGTCCCAATTGGTATGACGACAGCAAGGATTATAAGAATATTTTCCTGTATCTGAAGCAAGGAACTCCGATTAATATTTCCGGTTATGATTTTATTCTGGATACAAGTGTCAATAAGGAGGGGACGAATAGCAGTATCGGAGCCTTTGAGAAGAACGGACATACCTATACTTTACAATATAAGCAGGAGGAGGAGAAGATATATATTCTGCTGAAAGAGAAGGAAGAAATGCTGCTTCGTTTTCCGATTGATGATATCTTCAACAGGTTTACAGACAGTACTGATGGAATTGAGCTTACTCCTGAAGAAGCCACCTTTACAGTTCAAAATGATTGGGCAAGCTTGACATTAGTTACCAAAACGGTTAATATTAATAGCTGGCAGGATGGCATTAGCGAACAGTCTGATGCTTATATCCTGGTAAAAATCAAGTAATCGGTTTCATGAGTACTTGTAGTTATATTAGTTGAATTATTCTCATAAGCTGCGGAACCGATTTTGATGTAAAGGTAATAGGAAAGGAATATGGAGGAATATGAAAAAAGCTTTGTCAAAACTTATAGCAGCTGCTCTTTTTCTCTCATTATTATTAACAGGCTGCGGCACAAAAGCGGATACTACTAATCAACCTGCAGATGGAGCAAGTGACGGGACTACTGATAAAAACGGTGGTACAACCGCATCTTCTGTCAACCAATTCGCAGAACCGAAGGAAGGCGAAACAGTAGCTGAGATTTCAATTAAAGAGTTTGGCTCCATCTATGTCAGATTTTTTGAGGATGACGCACCGAAGGCAGTTGAGAATTTTATTACTCATGCGAAGGATGGTTATTATGATGGTCTCACCTTTCACCGTATCATAGAGGATTTTATGATCCAGGGAGGAGATCCGACCGGAACGGGTTCCGGCGGAGAAAGTATCTGGGGAGAGAAATTCGAGGATGAATTCTCAGACAATCTCCAGCCATACCGTGGAGCACTCTGTATGGCGAACTCCGGTCCGAATACGAACGGCAGCCAGTTCTTCATTGTTCAGTCTACAGCAACCTATGATGAGAAAATTTTAAAACAAGTTGAGGATACCTACCGGATTACATTTAATGAGGATGCAATCAAAAACTATGCTACGGTTGGCGGAACACCCTGGCTTTACCGGATGCATACGGTATTCGGACAGGTATATGACGGCTATGATGTACTTGATGCGGTAGTTAAGGTTGAGATGGCGAATGAGGAGAAGGGTGTTCCAAAGACCCCCGTTGTGATCGAGAAGATTAATGTATTTGAATATAAGAAATAAGTCAACGTATTAAGAGTTAGCCTCATATTCACCTTCGCGAAGAAGAGAAGGATATGGGGCTTTTTGCAACTCTGGCTTATCTTGCACCCACCTGTGCTCCGATTAGAAACAGTGAAAAGGGAATTCAATTTGCTTCGAAATACTGATTGACATTAAAGAAAAAATTAACTATACTTTTTAAAACATACTAAATCCATAGGAAATATAGGGTGAATATTGATTTATCAGACTATACTAATCTTTAGGAAATGATCGGAGGGAAACGATGGATATTACAACGTTATGCATTCATGGAAGTAAGGATATTACCCATACCACGGGATCGGTCAGTGTACCGATCTATCAGACGGCAACCTTCGTACATCCGGCTGTCGGCATGAGCACCGGATATGATTATTCCAGGGTAAAGAACCCCACCAGGGAACAGCTGGAGAATATCGTAGCTAAGCTGGAGGGAGGTATCGATGCCCTGGCCTTCTCCTCCGGAATGGCGGCGATAACAGCGATGATGGAGCTGTTTCAGATCGGTGACCATATCATTGCTTCAGAAGATCTGTATGGGGGCTCCATCCGGTTATTCCATTCAATATCGATGAAGAACGGACTTACCTTTGATTTTACGAATATGTCGGAGGTTTCAAAGGTGGAGGAGCTGATCCGGCCGGAGACCAAAGCTATCTTCATTGAAACCCCGTCCAACCCTATGATGCAGGTCATCGATATCAGAGCGATAGCTGAGATCGCTAAACGCCATAGCCTGCTTCTGATTGCAGATAATACCTTCCTGACGCCATATTTTCAGAATCCCTTAGCCCTGGGTGCTGACCTTGTAGTACACAGCGGTACGAAATACCTCTCCGGACATAATGATACGCTGGCCGGGTTTTTGATCACCGGGTCACAGGAATTATCAGAAAAGCTACGATATATCTATAAGACCACCGGCGCCTGTCTGGCCCCGTTTGACAGCTGGCTGATTATTCGTGGCATTAAAACCTTGTCAATCAGGATGGAGAGCCAGCAGGAGAATGCTCTAAGGCTGGCCGAATGGCTCTTAAGTAACCCGAAGGTGAAGAAGGTTTACTATCCCGGACTTACCACCCATCCGGATTATGAGATATCGAAGAGGCAGGCAAGAGGCTTCGGGGCGATGATATCCTTCGAGGTAGATAGTGAAGAGACCGCTGTCAGAATACTTGAGAGGGTCAATCTTGTTCTCTATGCGGAGAGTCTCGGAGGGGTGGAGACCCTGATTACCTATCCGATGCTGCAGACCCATGCTGATGTTCCGGAGGCGGAACGGCAGGCGAAGGGCATTCACGGGAGACTCCTGCGGTTATCGGTGGGGCTGGAAGCATTTCAGGATCTGATAGAGGATCTTACCCAGGCATTTGAACTTAGTGAACCGAGGAAAAGGGGGATGGCAGAATGAGCTATAGCTTTGATGAGATGATTGATCGGAGGGGAACCTGGTCCATAAAACACGACTTTGCCATTGAGAGAGGAAAGCCGGAGGATTTGCTGCCGCTATGGGTAGCTGATATGGATTTTAGAACACCGTCTGCGGTTACGGAAGCACTGCTTAAGGCCGTCAACCATGGTATCTATGGATACTCCGAATCCAAACAGGAGTATTTTGAGGCGGTTTTCCATTGGTTTCAGGAACGGTTCGGGTGGACGGTTAAGAGAGAGTGGCTCGTAAAAACCCCCGGAGTCGTATATGCGATCGCTTGTGCAATTCGGGCCCTTACGAAGGAGGGAGATGCTGTCATAATCCAGCAGCCGGTATATTATCCCTTCTCGGAGATAATCCGGGCCAATAAACGGAAGCTGATCAACAATCCGTTGGTATATGAGAACGGTGCCTATCGGATGGATCCGGAGGATTTTGAAGCCAAGGTCACCCTACACGGGGTTAAGCTCTTCATTCTGTGTAGTCCGCATAATCCGGTTGGTAGGGTGTGGACGAAGGAGGAGCTGATTCGGATCGGTGATATCTGTGTGAAGCATGGGGTATATGTGGTGTCGGATGAAATCCATTCTGATTTTATCTTTCCCGGTCACCGGCATTCTATCTTTGCAGATCTTAAGGAGGAATTCCTGCGGCAGACGATTACCTGTACCGCACCCAGCAAGACCTTTAATCTGGCGGGACTCCAGGTATCCAATATATTCATAGAAGATAAAGGTATCCGGAAAAGCTTCCGGGAGGAGATCGCAGCCAGTGGATACAGCCAGTTGAATACGATGGGACTGATTGCCTGCAGGGCAGCTTATGAGCAGGGAGGACCGTGGCTTGAGGAGCTTAAGCTATATCTATCCGATAATCTGGCACTCATTAGAGGCTTTCTAAAGGAGCGGCTGCCTCAGGTCAGACTGGTAGAGCCGCAGGGGACTTATCTGGTCTGGCTTGATTTCAGAAGTCTTAAGCTAAGTGAGAAGGAGCTAGAGAAGCTGATAATTGAAAAAGCGAAGCTATGGTTGGATGCGGGTACCATGTTCGGAGAAGAGGGCAGAGGCTTCCAGAGAATTAACATTGCATGCCCCAGAGAGACAATCAAAAAAGCATTATTCCAATTAGAAAATGCTGTAAATACGCTGCAATAATAGGGGAAGGCCTTGAATTTACAGGGTTTATTAAACTTACATAGATATGCGGATTTGGAAGATTTCCCGTTGACAGATATAGACCGATGTTGTAAACTTATAGCGTAAAATAATATATGAATAACCTTACTTTTTTAAGTGTGATAGAGGAGCGGTATTTAACAGTCCATAGGGGAGCCTGAGAAGCGTGGATACTATGGAGAAGGAGATACCGCCGAAGCCTATAATGCACTCAGTATTATTGGCTGGGCCTGCAGTGAAGAATTGCAGGACTGTCTCATTAAACAACCCGATTTAATGAGTTGCGCTATCTCACAGGGAAGAAGAGGACTCGGAGCAAATGAGCATAACCTGAGGAACTCTCAGGTTTTTTCATGTATAAAAATATGAGTTAGGGGGAGAAATCCTCCTAGTAACGGGAACGATTATCCATCGCTGATCGGTGTCGCTTAATCCTCCCGAAAATAGGAGAGAACATCCATCCTACAAGATTAAGAGGAGGATAAGAATGAGTAAGAAATTCACAGCACTGGTTATTATGGTAATTTCCGTAATGTTACTTGCCGCAGGCTGCGGTACCAAGGATGAGGAAACCAGCACCGGAGGTAAGAAGAACCCATCAACTCAGGACACGAAGACTGAGAATGATAATACCTTTAAGGTTGGGCTTGAGTGTGCCTACCCGCCCTTTAACTGGACCCAGGTAAACGATTCCAACGGAGCTGTTCTGATCGATGGGACGAATGAATATGCTGGCGGATATGATATTGAGATTGCTAAAAAGATCGCTGACGGTTTAGGTAAGGAATTAGTCATTGTCAAGACCGATTGGGATGGTCTGTTACCTGCATTACAGTCCGGCAAGATCGACGCTATCATCGCCGGTATGTCACCGACTGCTGAACGTAAGGAAGCCATTGACTTCTCTGATAACTACTATATGTCCGATCTTGTAATGGTAGTTAAGAAGGGCGGAGCTTATGAGAATGCAACTTCTATTCAGGATTTTTCAGGGGCTAAGATTACAGCTCAGTTAAATACCTTCCACTATTCTGTTATTGATCAGATTAACGGTGTGAAGAAGCAAACCGCAATGGACAGCTTCCCTGCAATGAGAGTTGCTCTGGAGGCAGGAGCAATCGATGGATATGTTTCCGAACGTCCGGAAGGCGTAAGTGCAGCTGCTGCAAATAGTAAATTTGCTATGGTTCAATTCGCATCAGGTTCCGGTTTTGAGACCTCTGAGGACGATACTGCTGTTGCAGTAGGTCTGCGGAAGGACAGTGAGTTAACAGCTAAAATTAATGAGACTTTAGCCGGTATATCTGAGGAGGATCGTATCTCAATTATGGATACTGCTATTACGAATCAGCCGGCAACAGAATAATTAAGATTAGATGACTAAGAGGCTGTCCCCGAAATGCCCTGAATTTTGGATTGGGGCAGTCTCTTTTACTATTTATGAGCGTATTGCATTTATGTAGGAAAGGCTTGGTGTAATTAATGGAATTGTCATTCTTCGGCAAGATTATCAGAGAGTATGGAGCATGGTTTTTGGAAGGAGCAGGTGTTACACTGCTGATCTCCATCACCGGCACTATTTTAGGCTCAATCATTGGACTGCTGATCGGTACGGTCCGTACGATTCCTAAACCGGATGGTTTAATAAAGAGAATACTATTAAAAATCGTAAATATTATTCTAACAGTGTATGTAGAGGTATTCCGCGGAACTCCGATGATCGTTCAGGCGATGGTAATTTATTACGGATCGCTCATAGTATTTGGCATTAATATGGATAAAATGTTTGCCGGTATCTTTATCGTGTCCATCAATACCGGTGCTTATACGGCCGAGATCGTCCGCGGCGGTATCATCTCCATCGATAAGGGGCAGTTTGAAGCCGCCCATGCGATCGGAATGAATCATATTAAGACAATGCTGAATGTGGTGCTTCCACAGGTAATCCGCAACATCCTGCCTGCAATCGGTAACGAATTTGTCATCAATATTAAGGACACCTCTGTTCTGAACGTAATCTCTGTATCAGAATTATTCTTTAAGACGAGCTCTATTACAGGTGCAACCTTCCACTTCTTTGAACCGTTCCTGGTTGCCTGTATGATTTATCTGATCATGACCTTAACCGTCACCCGTATCCTTCGCTTTATCGAGAAAAGGCTGGATGGCCCGGAGAACTTTAATGTCATTCCGGGTAACCAGATGCAGGTAGCAAGACCTGAGGATATGGTAAGAAGAACAAAGAACATCAATTAACCGGAAGGAGGAGATCAGCAAATGGAAAATATAATAGAGGTTCAACATTTAAGTAAATCCTTCGGTAAAAATGAAATCTTAAGAGACATTGATTTCAACGTAAAGAAGGGTGAGGTAGTCTGTATCATCGGTTCCTCAGGCTCCGGTAAATCCACACTGTTGCGTTGCATCAACCTTCTGGAAAAGCCGAGCGGCGGAGAAATCATCTATAACGGTAAGAATATAATGGATGATAAGCATGATGTCTATGCTTACCGAACAAAGTTAGGAATGGTATTCCAGCAGTTTAATCTGTTTAATAACCATGACGTACTCAGCAATTGCATGGTCGGACAGCTTAAGGTTCTGAAGAGATCGAAGGAACAGGCTAAGAAGGTAGCTATGAAGTATCTGGCCAACGTTGGCATGGACCAGTATATCTATGCTAAGCCCCGACAGCTATCCGGCGGACAGAAGCAGAGAGTTGCAATAGCCCGGGCGTTATCGATGGAGCCGGATGTACTCCTGTTCGACGAGCCGACCTCAGCACTTGATCCGGAGATGGTTGGCGAAGTACTCACGGTAATGAAGGAGCTGGCAAAGAGCGGACTGACGATGCTGGTAGTTACCCATGAGATGGGATTTGCAGAAGAGGTTGCTGACCGTGTCGTATTTATGGATAAAGGTATTATCGCAGAGGAGGGTACTCCCGAGCAGATATTCAATAACCCGACCCAGGAACGTACGAAGGAATTCTTAAGAAGAATCCTGAGAAAGGACCAGGAAAAGTAGCAAAAGGTCAGGCTTAATAGAAGTATGGACTGGATTTACTGAGGTTGTTATTTTATAGTAGATATTGATAAGTTCTATCAAGATATATCGCCTGTCAGACAGTGGGGATGCGTTCCTCCTAAGACTGACAGGCGATTTTGAAGCTCTGTTAATTGCCTTATACAGGAATGTAAAGACCTTAAGAAAGAATGGTGCAGTCATTCTCGGAAAGACCAATATGACCGAGTTTGCAAATTATACAACGCAGGATATGCCGAACGGATACAGCTCCAGAGGCGGGCAGGTGAAGAACCCTTACAATAAGGAGAAGGATCCCTCCGGTTCAAGCTCGGGTTCTGCCGTAGCCTGTGCTGCTAATCTGTGCGCGGCCTCTATCGGTTCAGATACCTGTAATTCAATCGTTGCTCCGGGACTTATGAACGGGATTGTTGGTCTCAGACCGACAACCGGAATAATCAGCCAGAACGGTATCATCCCGATCAGCTTTACACTGGATACTGCAGGTCCCTTTACCAGAACGGTGGAGGACGCAGCGGTTATGTTTGCCGGGCTTACGGATACCCCGGTTATTGAAGAGAACGGTGTCAGCCTTAAGGGAATGACCATTGGGTATAACGAATGGAATCCGGGAAATCTGCCGGAGCAGGTTATAAGAAAGACCGAGGAGGCAATCCGGGAGCTGGAGCGGCAGGGGGCAAGGATCAAGCGGCTTGAAATTCCGAAGACGAAGAATATTATGAACACGATGAAGTATGAGTTCAAGCATGCGATGAACCGGTATTTGAAGACATTACCGGTCAGTTATCCGATAAAAACCCTTAAGGATATCATCGATTACAATAACCGGCATGCGGAGACAGCTTTAAGGTACGGACAAACCTGTCTTCGGGATGCTGAGGAGAATACCACGGGAAGACTGGACGAGGCTGTTTATCAGGAGCTTTTAAGAGACCGGCAGGAGAGTATGAGGATGATCCGTGATCAGCTGGAGGGGATCGATCTGTGCATCATGCTATGCTATAACAATATCCTTCAGTATACACAGCTTCCGGTTATTACGATTCCCTGCGGCCTATATGAGGATGGAATGCCATTCGGAATATATATGACAGCGCTTAAGGATAACCAATTGATCCGGAATGCCTTTGCTGTGGAGAGAGCTGTAGGAAATAGAGTGATGCCGAAGCTGGTATAGACTAACCTATGATGTTCTACGAACATTTATGTAGCATAGAGATTTCCTATTTGAAAGAATCCAGAAAAGAAACAGCCACCCACAAGGTGGTTAGCCATATATAATAATAACTGCCCCGTCCGGTCAAGAACAGGGGCAGTTTTTTGGGAGCTTATGATTCTTGCTATCTAAGCTTTACTATCAAAGAAGTAGTATAAAATAACATAAATAAACTATAATTAGCAGAAATATACAAAAAAATACAAAAAGTTTGTTATATATTATTTTTCAACAAGTATTTACAATTTGTAGCGTTTGCATTATGATAATAATATCTAATTTATTCCATAATATGTCTTCACCACTTTTCTTTGGAAGCGTTCGCTTCCGTAATCCAACAACATATCTAAGTAATTCTAAAGGGGGTATTCTATATGAAAATTGCTTTTTGGAGCAATACCTATGAACAAGCAAGGGTTTCTTATAATCTTGCGGCAGTCAGTATTGCATGTGTCATGCGTTTTCCTTATTCAGTCTCTGTGATGGAGAACCATCTTCATAAGGATAACCTCGGTCTGGCATTTCTTGGCACCAACCGGGTGCCCTTCATCCGGGAAGTAGGAACGAATTATTATGAGGGGGGCGGAGTAGAAGGGCTGCTGCGGTATGTCTGCCGTGGCAGCAATAACCCGCCGGAACTTCGAACTTATCTCAAGGAAGTGATTCATAAGCATCTTTATTATATTCCGCAGAGCAGGTATATCCATAATGAGCTTTTTGATTATGAGCTAAATGATAATCTTGCTCCTTTATTTAATCTGCTGGAGGAGTCAAATGATATCTGTTTTATTGATACGGCACCTCTTAATCTTAATTCCAAAGCAATTCTGGAGACGGCGGATCTGATCGTCGTTAATCTATGTCAAAATATAAATTTTCTAGAGGATTTTATCGAAAGCTATTCTTCCCTTATACCCAAATCAGTCTTTATCATCGGAAATTATTTAACCCAAACCTTCTTGAACTATAGAAAAATATCGAATCTATATGATATTCCCTTGGATATCATAGCTCCTATTCCCTGGAATGAAGCATTTCAAGCAGCCTGTTCTCGCGGTAGAGCAGTGGAGTTTATTACCGGTAATTATAAATGTACAAAGGATAATCCGAATTATCTGTTCATTCAGGCCATAAGAAAAGCATCCGGAATGATTATAAAGAGAGCAGAGCTATCCGGTGAACTGATAAGAAAGGAGCACGGCCCTTGTGGCAGATTACATTGTTAAGGATGCTGGTGATAGTTATCATCGGGATCATACTATACTTTACTCTGTTGAATGTTACAGGCAGGTTTGCGGCAGGCAGACTAAAAAGGCGTAAAAGCATACCACGAAAGGAACGGCAAATACCCAGATCCAAGATTATAGTATTTTATATATTAATCTTAATCTGCTCTGTTATGATTGGTTTTTTATTAATTAAGTATGATATCAGATACTAGGAAGTTTAAATGAGTATAAACCGTGCACCGGAATGAGAGGAAAGATGAAAGTCAGGAGAAGAATTAAACGGACCACAAGGCAATACATTATGGTAGCCTTGATCTGTATTATTGTCATAGGGGGAGCGGCATTACTGACCTCCATTGTTCTGACAAACCAGATCAAAGAGGAATATCGGAAGCAGCTGGAGGAGGTAAACAGGGAAAAGGAAATGAACCGGCGAAGTATCTATGTTGCGGCAGCAGATATTAAGAAAGGTAATTACATCACGGCAGATAATGTTGATAAAATGACGGTATATGCTTCCCAGCCGGTAGAGACCTATATGGGAGAGGATGGCATCGGCAAGGCAGCACTGCTGGATATTCCGGCAGGTACGCAGCTTCAGAATAATATGTTGACCGATACTGCCGTAGCCTCTGAGCTTAGGGAAGTGGAATATGAAGTAATCATTGTGAGTTCAGATATTATGAATAGCGATACCGTCGATATCAGAATTTTCTTCCCCAACGGGGAAGACTACATCATATTACCGAAGAAGGTAATCAACACAGCGGATACAGAAAGCTGCTTCCTTTGGCTTACAGAGGAGGAGATTCTTAGGATGGCAAGTGCCACAGTGGATGCCTTTCTCTATAACGGAGCTAAAATCTATACAACGAAGTATATTGAACCAAACCTTCAGGAAGCGTCTCAGGTAACATATGAACCAAGCCTTTCTACACTCCTGCTCATTCAGGATAATCCCAATATACTAAACACTGCAACGAATGAATTGAATAAACAGGTACGTAAAGCCATGGAGAACCGCTTGGCAGCAAGCTTAGCAACGAAGGTGGAAGAGATAGAATGGGAGCTATCACCGAATACCGGCGCGACTCAGAAGCTAGCACCTGCTGCTAGTAATGAGAATGTTACCTATATCGAAGAGATAAAGGATAAGGAAGGGGAGATGGATTATGGACCATGATTGCATCATCATAGGTTTTGTCGGAATAGATCAATATGATATTATCCTTTATTTGGCGCGCAGCCTCTCACATTTAAAGAAAAAGGTTATGTTGGTGGACAAAGCTGATACAGGAGCTCTTACGGCATGTATACCATGCCCTGCAGGAATGGGTGAAGTAATCATTGATTATCGGGGAGTTTATTATCTCAATTCCGGAGATTATAAGGAGCTTGTGAGAGAAGGAATCGAAGCCAGAGACTTTCAATATGTACTGATTGATTATGGTTATAGCTTAAGCGAGGAGGAAGCAGCTGGGCTAAACCAGATTATCTATGCGACGGATCTACAGAAGCATAATGTTGATCGGTTGATACCCCTAGCCGCGTATCAGAACAATAAAAAGAAGCTGGTGATCAGGGATGTAGTGGGATATCGATATCGCCCTGAATATATCCGAAATGAGCTGGGATCAGTAGAAATTCCTGCAGAGGATACGCATATCATTTACTTGGATGAGGTTGATACAAAGTGCAAATTAAAGTGCCAATATGAGATAGCCTTTAGCTTCAGAAAGCTGTCTGTACCGGCCAGAAATACCGTGAAAGGACTGCTTGCCGGGATAATACCGGGAGGGAATAGCAAAGCATTAGCAACGGCTTACAGGAAAGCGGAAAAGGGAGATTGATTGTATGGGTAAAGTAATAGCGTTCTGGGGGAACGTCCACGGTCAACCGAGAACAACCAGCAACATGGTAGCAGTGGCGATAGCGACCGCGTTACTGCACAACCGAAGATGCCTGCTGATGCAGACACACTTCAATCTGAATCATCTGGAAACATATTTAATAGGCAACAGGGAGAACAGCCGTGATGTATTCCTGGATATCGGGATTGATGGGTTAGCAAGAAGTATAAAGCTGGAGCCGCTAATGGAAAAAACAATCGAAAATTATTCCATCCCCCTTTTAAATAAGAAACTGGCACTCCTTCCTGGAACTACAAGCCATAACAGAGACTTGTATAAGAATGATATGGGAAGGACACTGTACATTATTTTGAAGGAGGCCGTCAGATATTATGATTATGTATTTGTTGATATCAACAGCGGCTCCGATCAAATATCAGAAATAGTAATAAAGCAGTCAGACCTTATCGCTGTTAATCTGTGCCAGAACAAGAGTGTTTTAGATGATTATTTTACAACCTGGCAGTGGAAGAATAAGAATATTATGTATCTGATCGGATCCTATGATAAGAATTCTTCCTATAATATAAATAATCTTAAGAATCTATACCGGCCCTTAAGAAAGTCACCAGTATCGGAAATTCCATATAGTACCGGTTTTATGGATGCTCAATCGAATGGAAGTGTCTTAAAGTTTATGAATAAAAGCATGGCATTAAGAGGAAAAGAAGAGGATGCCTATTTTATTGGCTGTGTAAGAAAAGCATCAGAAAGGCTGTTAAAGCTAACGACGGATAAGAAGGGTGGCATAGTGAGTGATCTATAATTTAATAATAATAACAATCCTCCTATATGCTATATTCACTACTCTTTATTATCTCTTTAAAAAGGATTATGCACATGAGGAGGAGGAAGAAGAATATTCCTTAATTTCTCTGATTGGCAGAACCAAAGAGAAGATAAATGAACTGACTGACACAAGTCATGTGGACATGAATTTAAGCAAGTCCGCTGCCAAGAAAGAGGAGGCCAGGAAGCTTCAACTGATCAGGGCAATCAGAACCTGCGGGTATGGTGATCTGAATGCAAAGGAATTCGTAAAGGATTATATTAAGAAACTCCTTCAACAGGAATTCAAGCTTACAGCAACAACGGTCGATAAGGTGATCACCTTTGAGAATACGGAGGCTCTGGATGTTATCACAAAATTTGATATACTTCTCTACCAATACAAAAAGAAATATGGGCTGGATGCCTTATACCATATGATCATGGAGAATCATCTGCATGGGCGAAAGGGCACCGGGAGCAGGGAGGATGAATGGCGTTATGAGATTA
Source organism: Bacillota bacterium (assembly GCA_023409835.1). GTDB lineage: Bacteria > Bacillota > Clostridia > Lachnospirales > Lachnospiraceae > Mobilitalea. Next base: position 6,282 of record JAEYQV010000135.1, on the reverse strand, counting down.
CGAAGGAGGAAATCGAAGGGCTATATACCGGGGAAGCCGCTCCGCTTGATTACCTGGACAAGCTTGAAATCGTAACTCAACGGGTATATGCAGGTTATCTTGGCAATGGAGTAATCGATGAAATCCGTGATATGAGAAAGCTTGACGGAATCTCTGCAGGACTATCCGGTCTGACAAACGAGTATTATAACTATCTGGAAGAATATCTGTTGGATAACAGAGAAGCGATTGGCTATTACTATAATAGTATCTGGATTATGTTTCAGGGAAGAACCATTCATTTATCCTTCCTGGGGTTTGGCTGTAAGGCTGAGATGATTCGGGTCGCAAAGAAAATATACCGGTATGACGAGCCCGGATATCTATCGGAAGACAGGGGCTATATCATAAACACCATGAGTGATGGCTCCAGAATTGTAGTAGTCCGGCCTAAGGTAGCGGAGAATTGGGCTTTCTTCATTCGTAAGCTTAATAGTATCGAGAATGTTTCCATAGAAAATCTTATTACAGATAAGAAGGCAGAGCTTCCGATTAAAATTATGAGCTGGCTGGTAAAAGGCTGCTGTACCATTGCTGTGACAGGCAAGCAATTTTCCGGAAAAACCACTCTTTTGAAATCATTGATCGAGTTTATCAGCAGTGTCTATAACATCCGTATCCAGGAAATGATATTCGAGCTCAGAACAAAAGAAATCCATAGCTATAAAAACAGAAACCTCATGACACTCAGAGATACGAACTCCATAGGAATGCAGGAGGTTATGGACTTATTCAAGAAGATGGATGGTGATATCTATATTTTTGGTGAAATCCATTCCCCGAGTGCCTGTGCCGTTGTGATTCAGGGTTCCTTAGCCGGTACCCGGCAGATGATGTTTTCACATCATGCCAAGACCAGTGAAGCGCTGGTGGATAGCTTTAAGGTATCCATGCTTCAGACAGGAGTATTCTCAAACGAATTGGCAGCGGAGGAGCAGGTGGCCAGAGCAATAAATTTCGATTTCCATATGGCAACTACTTCTGACGGACATATATATCTGGAGCGAATTACAGAAATCATACCCGAAAGAGGGAAGGAATATCCGGAAGCACTTGAGGAGTGCATTAAGGAGTTCTTTCACAGGATGACCAACGAGAAAAGGTATCGTACCCAAAATATAATCGTGTTTAATAAGGTAAGTAAAGAATATGAGCTTGTAGGGAAACCAAGTAATTTTACCCGTGAGAAATTGATGGAGTACCTTTCAGAGGATGAAATGAGGGATTATGATTCACTCTTTCACGGGTATAGGGAGGGAATTGCTTGAAGAATATTATGGAAGAGCTTCAAGCCTGTCAGGGCTATGATATCATATTAACTCTACTCATTGCCTTATCAATAGCCTGTGTTATATGGGCAAGCTACCTTGCAGTTACGAACCGGAGTAAGGGGTTTACGAATGGAAAAAGGCGAAGATCTAAATTTCTGATACGTTCCTATCTGGTTTTTTCGGAGCTTAAGCTATCCAAGCGATATGTGGATCAAATGAGAAGACGATATGAGATGCTTTGCCCGGAGGATATCAAATCTCTCATGTGCAGGACAATGGAGATGTGCTACCTTATTTGGCTTGGAAGCGCTGTTATTCTAAGCTTATTGATCGGATTGAAGCCCTCACTTTTTTACTCCGTTCTTGCCATACTGGCTGTTGGAGTGTTCAATCATGAATATCTGGAGGGTAAGGTCGGTAGTATGGAGCTGAAGCTGATGAATCAGATGGATAAGTTTCTGTCCGATACAAGGCATAGCTTTTACAAGCATGGAATGATTGATGAAGCGATAGCGGATGCTGCTGATAAGAGTGGGCGCATCATGAAGCTGAATGCTGTGAAGATACAGAATGTACTAAATAGCAATGATCAGGAGACGGCCATTCGTCAATACAACGAATCTATATCGAATCGGTTTCTCAGGATGTTTTTATCCGTCGCTGTATATGTATCCGAATTCGGAGATAAGCTGGTAGATGGTGTTTCTATCCTCCTGTTGAACATACATACTCTAAAAAGCGACATTTATATTGAAATCATGAACCGTAAGGATATGGATCATAAGTTTTCCGGTATGGTTTTTATCAGCCTGGCACCTGTTTATCTGATTGAACCAATAAAAAAATGGGCACTAAGCACCTCGCCGGAGCTCTATGGATTCTATTACGGCTCCATAGGGACAGCATTGGTGATTGTTATCTTCATACTGACGGTGATTATCTATGTAATGATTAACGAGCTTAAGGAAAGAAATACGGCGGATAAGAAGGAACACTCCTGTCTAAAGCAATTATCCTACCTAAAACCGGTAAACCGGATTTTAAATAACTATGCAGAAAAAAACAGGGATAAACTGGAGAGTCAGGAAGAGCTTCTGTATCGGGTGGGAGAGAGATTAACGGCAAAACAGTTCCTGTTGAAGAGATTACTATATGCATCGGCTTTGTTCGGATTATGTATTCTGGCTACTACAGCGATGCATATGAAGAATAAAGAACTGTTGGTATCCTCATCAAAGTTTACATCCGCTAATAGTGCAGTAATTCCGGATAAAATGGTTCAACCGGCTGCTGAGGCAGTGTTAAACTATATGACCACTTATAATGACCTTACGGTGGATCGGGAAAAGATCGAAGCAGAGATAAGAAAGGAAGGATTCTTTCGGAGTGATTTGGTAAGAACCTGTATTGTGGACGAGATAGAGGCAAGGCTGGATCAATATAACAAGGAATTTTTTCATTGGTATGAGCTGATATTTGCACTGCTGTCTTCTGTTGTAGGCTATTGGTTTCCTTATTGGATGCTGCTTTACAAGAAGAAAATTCTTAAATTAAGTATGGGAAATGAAGTGGCTTTATACCAGTCAACGATTTTGCTGGTTATGAACCTGGATACTACTACTGTTCTTAAGGTTTTGGAGCTGATGGAGGCCTTTTCGGTGATATTTAAGGAATCCATTAAGTCCTGTATTAATGATTATGCATCCGGTGATCTGGATGCGCTGGAGAAATTGAAAATGAGGGAACGCTATGAGCCGTTCCGACGATTAGTAGACAATTTAATAATAGCAGATAAAATCGGAATACAAAGAGCATTTGATGAGGTGGCAGAGGAGAGAAAGGTAAGTCAGGAGATGAGAAATCAGGAATATCGTATTTCAAGGGATAAGAAAGTGATTATCGGTACAATCCTTTCCTATATTCCAACAGCTATAACGGTTGCGTTGTACTGGGTAGTACCTTTTACCATCAATGCACTGTCAGGATTACAAGATTATGATACTGTAATGAACGCATTCAAATAAAGAACAAAGTAGAAATGATAGGGGGAAAATTTGTGAGTAATATTTGGAAATTCTTATTGCTAGCCGTAGGCTGTATTATCGTTGTTGCTTTAATTACCTTAAGCCTTAGAGTGTCCAAAAAAGGAGAAGGGGATACGGAGAAGAACCTGGGGCAATATAATGAGGTCGCCAGCGATGCGGAGGAGGTTGACTTAAAGATATATGACGGGGTTGAGGTGAAGGGCTCCGAAATTGTTGAATTGATAAAGAAGTATAACGATAATGAGTACCTGAGCATCGTGGTCGATACGAACGGCGGTGTCTCCACTGCATACATAAACCCTTGCGCTGCAACGGGAGTTACGGTACCCACAACGAATTCCGGTATTGACTTCTCGGCGTTACCGACCAGTAAATCCAATGCAAATTATATCAACGAAGGCGGATTATTCCGTTCTACTGTATATTATGACGCTAATGATGTAGTTGCATGTATTTGGTTTCAGCAGCTGTAGGTAATGAAGGGCAGTAAATACAGTAGGGAACAGGGTGAAGGAAAAAGCACCTTAACAGGAAGGGAGGCAAATATGAGTAACATATGGAAATTTTTATTATTAGCAGTAGGCTGCATCATTGTTGTAGCATTAATCACTTTAAGCCTGAGAGTATCAAAGAAGGGCGAAAGTGATACGGAGAAGAATCTGGGACAATACAACAGGGTGGCCGGGGATGCCGAAGACGCAGAGCTTACGATGTATGAGGGCACAGAGGTAAACGGCTCAGAAATCAAGGATTTGATCAGAAGGCACTCCGGGGATGATTATATATCGATTAAAGTAATCAATGGTAAGAAGGATACAGAGGATTATATCCACGTTTCTACCATCACAAATGGAGTAGCTACGATTGGAGCAGAGCTGTCGACTGCTGTTTCCGAAAAACCCTCCGATGATCATTATATTAATGATGGCGGTACCTTTAAGGCAGCAGTATTCTACGATCAGAATGATATCGTAGCCTGCCTCCGTTTCATTCAACAATAAAGTAGAAGGAGCTGTTACTTTGACTAACGTTACAAAATTCTTATTGTTAGCATTTACACTGATGATTACGTGTCTGTTAGTTACCTATGGAAATCGTGTATTAAGAGCCGGTAAAAATACCTCGGATACCGCAATTGATAAGATAAATAATTTTAATAAAGAGCTGTCAGAAAGTGATTTAACCATGTATGACGGTATTGAGATAAAAGGCAGTGATGTGATTAATTTTATTAAAAAGAATCTGGGTAGCTATGATGCTACTGAGCAGGCGGATTGTCATATTCGTGTGATTACGGCGGTCAGTGACAATACCTATATCAACGGAAGCTATATATCCGATATTCAGAATTTCAGTTCTACGTTCTTTATTAACCAGGAGGCTCTGTTCCGGTGTGATATTACCCGTGATGCCAATGACGTAATTGTCGGAATTGATTTTGCACAGAGGTAGTTATGGAGAATGTAACAAAGTTTTTACGAGCAACCTTTTATAGCATAGTCTTTTTTGCCGGTGTTTCAATACTGTACCAGTCATCATTAGATATGAATAGAATTGTAGAAGCGACTGCTGACTTAGTTGCGGATGACAAGAATCTGTATCAAGCAGACCTTAAGGATTCTAATCACTTCACGCTAAGAGCTGAGCTCTTAGCAATGCTGATGGAGGACATTCCTTATGATGTTAGCATTTCAGATCCTTCCGGGATGTATTTATTGGAAGCAGGGTCATATAACCCTGTCAATATAACCGATATTGTACTTTCTGCATACCGGTATGAGCAAAGCTATTCCTATGATGAAAGCGGACGGATTACGAAATTAATCTATCGATTCATTCCATGAATCAAAAGAAGGAGTAAGCATGGAAGTATTAAGCAAAATCATATCGTTCCTTATGACTGTAGTACTTTTATTCTTACTTCCACTTGATTATTTACTGGGACATCAAAAGTCAGTAATCGATGGCTATGTGAAAAATGAACTATCAAAATTTGTCGATGATATCAGGACAGAGGGCTGTCTTAAGGTTGAACAGTACGAAGAGTTCGTAAACCGGATAAGTGATAGTGGAATGTATTATGCAATAGAATTAGAGCATGCCATACCAAGAGAGGGGAACAACCTAAGCGCCATGGAAGATCTTCCTGGCGCTATGCTGGCCTCAACCTATGTTGATTCCCTGCCGTATTATCATGAGGAGTATGCTGAGATCAGCTCATATGCTGCACATGCTCACACAGAGGAATGCTATTCGGGGCATAGACATACTACCGAGTGTTACATGAATAGTAATATTAATGTGAATGTGACGATCTCTTCCTCCAATTACTCCTGGGGAATCAGCTCCTCTGTAAGCAAAAACTATTCATTTCGTTATAATAGCACAGATGTATTCTGGTTAAGCTATACGGATACATACAGCGGAATTGGCGATGGCTCATATCGAACGGTAAATGAAAGTGATAATATCAGTATAATAAACTCCAGCGGTACCTATCTTGTCGTTAAGGCATACTTAACTTCAACAGTTCCTACCGATGGATATTCGGCCATCACGTGTCATGATTTTTTTGGAGCAAATCCATACACCTTATACATAAAGAGAAATCCGGAGTATGATATTCTATACAATAAATTCATTGAATGGCGGGCGTATAATAGTAGCAGGTTGGCATTTGAAGGCACGCAGTACTCTGTAGGGTTAATGAATTATCATATACAGGACTATTTCGGATATCCGGTAGGATTGGTAGGAAGCACCCCTCAATGCGGGATAGTTCAGGACACAGTGTCTGTCTGCAACCAAGTAGTAACTTCGATCACGGCTACAAGTCCTACTCAATCCGTAGAAATGGGCGAAGGCATTATTACTACAGCGACAGCAACATATTTGGATGGGCATACGGGTACGGTGTCCTGTACCAG
>JAEYQV010000125.1 GCA_023409835.1 Bacillota bacterium | reverse complement strand
GATGTAATGGGTAAAATCCATATCTGCGAATAGAAAGTCATCTCGAATATCATTCTTATAGCGATACCACTTCCTCCAGCTGGTCTCTCTCAATCCTTCCATCCTTCAGATGAATAATCCGACGTCCATAACCAGCTGCTTCCACAGAGTGCGTTACCTGTAAAATTGTGATCTTCTTCTCTTCATTAATCCTTTTAAATAAACCCATAATCTCCATTCCTGCTTGTGAATCCAGATTTCCGGTAGGTTCATCCGCAAGTATAATATCCGGAGACGCAATAACGGATCTGGCAATGGCCACTCTCTGCTGCTGGCCGCCGGAGAGCTTACTGGGAATCATCTTACGTTTGTGAGTAAGACCGACAATCTCCAGAATATCCTCTAGTTCCTTCTCATAGGAGGCCGGCTTCTTCCCATCCATTATCAGAGGCAGAAAAATATTCTCCTCTACCGTCAGATTCTGAACCAGATTGTAGAACTGGAATACAAATCCAATCTGAGAACGGCGTACTCTGCTCTTGGCTCGATCCTTCATTTTATTAATATCCATGTCATGGATGAATACATTTCCCTTATCCGGTGAGTCCAGAGCTCCCAGCAGATACAGAAGGGTGCTTTTGCCGCAGCCGGAGGCTCCCATGATGGAGATGAATTCTCCCTTCTCAACGCTAAAATTGATTCCTTTTAATACTTCCACAAGACTATCTCCTTCACCGAAGGACTTATATAGGTTTTCAACCCGTATGATCTTTTCCATATCTAACCTCTTTTCCATATCTATCTTCTTTTTCACATCTGTCCTCTTTACTACGCATCAATGCACATTGATAAGCACCGTCATCCTACTTTACTCATATTTAATCTCTTCTATTACCTTCAGCTTACTTATCCTTCTCATCGGTGAGATCGAAGTAACCAGGAGCAGAACCAGTACTATGCCAAGAAGCTGTAGAAGCTTATCGATCCCTAGTGAAATCGGATATCCCATGCCGATCGACATCAGAACGACATAGAGTAATCGGATCATCCATTGACTTAAGGCCACGGCAAAGATACCTCCAACCAAGAACGTTCCGAGCGCTTCAAAGAAGATCATCGTCTTTAGTTGGGACCGGCTCATGGAAACAGAATACAACACCGCATATTCCCTTTTTCTCTGAATAAAGCCAATCATTTGGTTGTTCAGCAGACCACAGATAGCCAGAAGTACGGATAATCCCAAAATACCGGTTGCCATATTAATCACCGACTCGTTGCTGCTCTTCTGTCCCTTAATATCCTCCTCCACGGTCTCTATATATACTCCGGAACCGGCTAGCTCCTTCATCAACAGGTTCTTAATTATATTAGGATCCTGCTCTGTATAAACATTAATTGAGGAGGGGATATCCCCGAATACCTTCTTATAAGCCGCTTCCTTTAACACTATTACGTTCCGTTGGGTTGTATAGTAGGTGGCATTGATAAATCCGGCTACCTCATAGGTACCAACACCGCTCTCCAGCTTATCGATCTCAATATTCAGCTTATCTCCAAGCTTATAGTCATGGGTTCTTGCATAATACTCATCTACGAGAATCTGATTTTCTGACAGCTTAGTTAAGGTCTCCTGATCACCTTTAATACCGGAGACTAGCTCATCCATACCTAGTATCTGGCAATAATCTTCCTTTCCGCCGTAGGGTACATTAACATAATTACCATATTGGAAATCAATCCGGTTAACTCCATCCAGCTCCTCAAGGTAACGGTATTCCTCTTCCCCCTCAATCAGCCAGTAGATACTGACATCATAGTCCACTGTTTTTGAGAATTTGTTAAACATCTCATGAAAGGAATTTGTTGCTGCATATACCATAAGCACCAGTGAGAGCCCGACTGTGATTAAGGTGATGCTCGAGCGAATTGTCTTACTGGCTGAAATGGACTTCATCCCCAGTCCTGCAGGCCCTCCGAATAATTTGCCTGAAAGGATTGATAAGGGCTTAGAGAAGAGCCTTGTAAGGAGAGGAGTGATAAATACTGTCCCAACCAATGCCAGTAATAGCACCAACAGGGAAAGATAGAAATTATAGCTTGTATTGAGGATATAGATTACTATGGACGCCCCCAGCAGAGCTGTTCCTAATACTGTTTTCTTTAACGAAATTCTGGGCATGGTGCTTAAGGTATTAAAGATATTATCCTTAATCGATCTTCTGCTGGCCTTCAGAATGGAAGACAAAGAAATCACTATCTGAAGTCCCATGGAAAACAGGAGGGAAAACACGAAATAGCTGGGCTTATATTCCAGCTTTACATGCAAATATTCCAAAGCATCCCCGGCATTAAAAAAGATACCGGACATCGGCTTGCGGAGCAGGATTCCCAGCCCGATACCGAGTACCGAACCAATCAGTCCGAATACGGCATTCTCTAAGATCAGAATAAAATTCATCTTCCCCTTGGTTGCTCCGATGCTTCGGAAGGTTCCGACTACAGGCAGTCTGGTAGCCATCATTAATTTTGTCAGAGATGCAATGATATATAGATTCAACCCGATTACCATCGCAAGGATAATGTTCAGAAGCTGGTTGATTGTAGTTAACCCACTATCAATGGCCTGTTTGTTCCCCAAAATATTAATATTAAAATGCTCATTGGCTTCGGAGATACTTTGACTTACGTTCTCCTCATCGGCTTTCTCCGGCAGATCCAGCAGCACGGATTGGAGCTTTCCAACCTGTTCTGCACGCTGTTCGGCAAATGCTATTGTAGTAAATAGATAGATATTGTCATACTCTATTAGAAAAATCCCAGCGGTTTTCGCTACTCCGGTAATGGTTAAGCTATCTTCTCCCTCGTTTGTAAGTACGGGGATCCGATCCCCCAACATCCAGCCGTATTTATCTGTGGTCTTCCTGCTAACAATAATCTGCGTGGGGTCCTCCGGATCAAAATCAGAGCTTTTCTCCTCCAGAATACAGAGGTCTGTATCCATAAGCTTCTGTCTGTCATAGCCTCTTAAGACAACCGCCAGACTATCCCCCTTATGTTCATAGATACCATAAGCACTGACCTGATATATCGTATTATCCGGTTCGACCATGGACAGATCCAACTCGTTCAAATCAAAATAGCCGTTCTCATCATAATAATAACTGTTAACGGATATATCATAATTTTGATATGCACCCTGTAAAACCGAAGTATACTTCTTCGTAATATCATCCTTAATGGTCAGATTCAGGAACATGACCATGGTGGAGACAGCCAGAGAAAAAATGATCAGAACACTACGTAACTTATATTGTCGGATGTTTCGCAGGATATGTTTTAGTAAAATATTCATTTATACCCCCTAAATGTATGGAATCAAATTCCACTTTAGTTTAGCACAGTACCCTCTCCCATACAACCATTTTATTACTTGTTATTACATTATTTAACTAGACCGAATGAATCCCTTGTATTCACGAATAAGAATGATATAAATCGTTATCAAGGCCGGTACCCTTTACAGACAGATTTACCAATATTCAGCAAATGGTGAATTTTTTACAACAAAAAACCGGCTATGCCGCATTCACCTTAGCTTAGCCGGTATTACTGATCTGTACTTATTTTCGTTTCATTCCCCGGATCAAATCCTTCGTTTCCTTATCCACTCGCAGGGATTCCGTAATCTTCTGAAGCGTCTTATTGTAGGTAAAGTCCTCCAACTGATTATTCTTAAGGTACTCCATTGTAAGCTCCGGAATGACCACCCCAAATCGCAGCTCATATTCCAGTTCCGATGGCAGATATGGCTGTAAAAATACCATACCCGTTCCTTATAATCCATTACCTTAATTCATCTTACTCTGCCAGCTGCTCCAGCTTCTTACGATTTATGATCTCTATGGCTCCTCTGTTCAAGGCTACCATACCCTCATTCTGAAAATATTTTAACATACGGGTAACAACCTCTCTGGCTGTTCCAAGATGGTTTGCAATCCGCTCATGGGTAATCTCAAGATAGTCCATTCCTTCTATATTGGACTGCTCCAGAAGGAAGTTCGCCAGACGCTTGTCAAAGCTCATAAACAGGGCCTGCTCCATAATCCACATTACCTCTGTGAACCGGGAGGCCATCAGTTGATTTGTAAATGCCATGACAGGTAGAGATTCCTCAGACAGCTTACGAAAGACAGCAATCGGAATCAAGTAGGCCAAGGTCTCCTTCTCTACTTCAATATAGACGTCAAAGGCAATATTCTTCATCATACAGGATGCGGAGAAGATACAGACATCCCTGTCAAACAAGCGGTACAGAGTTATTTCCTTCCCATTCTCCGAGACGATATAAGCTCTTACCTGCCCACTCTTAATCAAGAATAGTCCGGAGCAGTTTTCCGAACCGCTGCGCATAGACTCACCGGTAACAAATTGCTTCAATACCATGGTCTGCTTCAACATATCTCTTTGCGTCTCACGAAGCTCCTTCCAGAAGCTGAGTGTGTCTGCAAAGAAGGCATTATTATCTTTAGGTTCCAAGCCGATCACTCCGATCTTATATTACTTCTATAATACAAAATAGCATGCAAGCAGGCGATACCTGACAGGCTTCCTTCTTAAGTATAGCTGTCAGGTATTGCACATGGTCTTGCATGCAAATTATATGCTTCTGTAATATTATAACTCAGTCTTCCAAAGTCCGTGGATGTTGCAGTACTCATAAACAGCTACAACCTTGTCATCCTCCAGGGCGAATACTGCCTTCGGTTCCTCACCGGGAGCAAGACATTTTCTCTGCCCACCCTTTTCGGTCTGCAGATAAATCCACATGATATAATGCTTCTCCTCCATCGGATGAGGGATAGCACCAACTTCTACCTTTACGATATTTCCAACGACTGAAACGGAAGGTACGTGTTTTTCTTTGGATGCGTCTACTGTATTAGCTACCAGTTCCTCCATCTCTTCGCCACAGCAAACTACTGATACTCCCGAATCAAGAACCTTGGCAATAATGTTTCCACAGTGCTTACATCTGTAAAATTTCTGATTCTTACACATATACATCATTCTCCTTTCCTGTTTCGCAGAAGATGGCCATTCTTTTCTGTCATCCTCTGTTAAGCTTATTTATAGTATATGTGTATTATATCCTAAACCTCTAACATTCTCAAGATGTCTTTTTTGGGTTTTACACCAACTGCTGTAGCAGCTACCTTACCTTCCTTCATCACCATGAGAGTCGGAATACTCATAACACGGAACATTTCGGCAAGCTCTGCCTCTTCATCCACATTTACCTTTCCTACCTTGGCAGTACCTACCACTTCATCAGCGATTTCCTCTACTGTAGGTGCTACCATTCGGCAGGGTCCGCACCAGGATGCCCAGAAGTCAAGCAATACCGGTTCCTTTGAATTCAATACCTCATCCTTGAAATTATGCTTTGTTATTTTAATTGCAGCCATTCTTATTCCTCCTATCATTATAATATCATTACGCATATCCTGCGGATTTATCCTGCAGAGAACTTTTATAAGTATCTTCTGTTTGTTGATCTTACTATATCACGATACGTTAGAAGCTTCTGTGATGTTATCACAAAATTAAAAATAAATTTAAAGAGGTTTGTATTTTAATTTCGTATGGATAAGTGAATGGACGCACTTATTCCTCTCCTTTTCTGCATTGCATCAAGTATCATATAATTATACTCTAACAAAAAAGTGCATTTCCGCGGATTAACCTCCGATACGGAAATGCACTTTTTTATGCCTATTTGAATAAGTTTGTGCAAGCATTTAAGCACATTCATGTGCTTGCATATGAATGTGCTTTACACTTTGGATTACGCAGGCACAAACAAAACTGAAAGAAGTTCAAAATGAAATTCCTATGAATTTCATTTTGGAGTTCTTCCCAAGAATTTTGTTCCAAAATTCTTTATTATCTTTCTTCGCGGAAATAAGTAACACCGCAGCCTGCAGGCTGTGAACCCTTCTTTGACTTACGCATGGACGTAATAACAAGAACAATCGTTGTAATCAGGAAGGGCAGCATTACATAGAATGCATTCGGTATCGCGATAATATCCTTCGGTACATAGAATTGAAGGACACTGAAGGCACCGAAGATCAGGGAACCGAAGATTGCCTTCAGCGGACTCCAGCTTGCGAAGATAACCAGTGCCACCGAGATCCAGCCCTGTCCATTGACTACGGAGCTGTTATTCCATACACCGCCGCCGTTGATCAGGGACAGATAGGCACCACCGAGACCGCAGATGCCGCCACCAATCAGAATATGAATATATTTTACCAGGGTTACCTTGATACCTGCTGCGTCCGCTGCCGCAGGGTTCTCTCCGACCGCCCTCATAGTCAAGCCTGCCCGGGTCCTCATAATGTAGATGCTGCAAATTACTGCAACGATAATGGACAGATAGACTAACGGGTTATGGGAGAATAAAAGCTTACCTATTACAGGGATGTCTCCCAGAATCGGAATCGGCTTCTCAGCCACAGAAGCCATGAATTCAGTGGAAAGCTTCGGAGATCCACCGGCATTCTTAATCATAATTTCGCCGAAAAATTTCGCTACACCGGTACCGAAGATCGTAAGTGTGAGACCCGCTACGTTCTGGTTCGCCATCAGGGTAACCGTTACAAAAGCATAGATCAGGGCACCGAATACTCCGATCGCAAAGGCTGCCAGGAGTGCCAAGGGAAGATTGTTCGTGTGATAACCCACGAAGAAGCCCATGAATGCACCCATGAACATCATACCTTCCACACCCAGGTTTACGTTACCGGTGCGCTGTGTCATGATCTCACCGGTCGTACCAAAGAGTAATGGTGTACCGGCTTTTATTGAAGCAAATAAGAAATTCAGGATCATTACTGCTTCCCTCCTTTCCGGAATACAAAATGGTATCTGTTAAAGAAGTCAAAGCCCAGGATAAAGAACAGGATGATGCCTTGAAGAATCCCGGATACCGCCGAGGATAACCCAAAGGTACTCTGCATAACGGAGCAGCCCTTGTCCAGCATACTGAACAGCAGGGTTACCACCAGGATAATCGGTGGATTTAATTTGGAGAGCCAGGCCACTGCAATTGCAGTAAAGCCTACACCTCCCGCGACTCCTTCACCAAGTGTAAATGCAGCTCCGGTTACCTGTGTCATTCCCGCAATTCCGCAGATAGCACCACTGATAAACATCGTCCTAAGAATAATTTTCTTCACGTTCATTCCGGCATAGCGGGCAGTATTAACACTTTCACCTACCACACTGATTTCATAGCCCTGTTTGGTAAATTTCAGATAGATAAACAATACTATTACAAGAATCAGCCCGATCAGCCAGCCTGCATGCACCCCCAGGATCTGATCCAGCCTTGCATTTTTCGAGAAAGTAGCAATCTTAGGAAAGCCGGAGGAGGAAGGATCTCTCCAGGGACCTTCTACAACATACTTAATTAAATACAATGCGATATAATTTAACATTAAGGTAAATAATGTCTCGTTCGTACCATACTTCGTCTTAAAATAAGCCGGGATAAGCCCCCAGAGTCCTCCGCCCACCGCACCGGCTAAGAACATCAGAAGTAACAATAATCCATGGGGCAGATTGTCATAATACAGAGCAAAATACGTCGCAAAGATACCACCCATGATGATCTGGCCTTCTGCGCCGATATTCCAGAACTTCATCTGGAAGGCGGGGGTTATACCCAGGGCGGCGATCAGGAGCGGTATCGCTAACTTTATCGTACCCTTTGCAGCCAGCTCTGACCGGAAAGCCCCTTTAACAATCGTGGCATATATTTCAAAAGGATTCTGCCCAATAGCCAGGATAAAGATTCCTCCGGCTATAATCGCAGCCAGCATGGCAATCAGGGATAATGCAATTGTCTTCCCCAGAGACAGCTCCGCTTTCTTGGCGATACGGATCAGGGGCTCAGGTTTTGTTTTTATTCTCTGGTCCGTCATTTGGCACCTCCCGTCTTGTCGGATGCGTCGGTCATCAGAAGACCGAGCTGTTCCTTCGTTGTATTTTTCGTATCAACAACTCCGGTTACTCTACCATGACAGAGAACCATGATCCGATCGCAGAGCTCCAGCATGACGTCTAAGTCCTCTCCGATAAAGAGAACTCCGACTCCCTTCTGCTTCTGCTCATTTAAAGCATCATAAATCGTATAGGAGGAGTTGATATCCAGGCCGCGTACTGCATAAGCCGTTATCAGTACATTCGGCTCGGACTCGATCTCTCTGCCTAGAAGTACCTTCTGTACATTACCGCCGGATAACCTTCTTACCGGCGTATCAACGTTCGGAGTGACGATATCCAGCTGCTCCACCAGACGTTTTGCCAACTCTCTTGCCTTCTTCTTACTGACGAAGGGTCCCTTCCCTTCGTTATAGGATTTCAGCAGCATATTATCAACCATCCCCATGGAAGCTGCCAGACCCATACCTAAGCGATCTTCCGGAATGAAGCTCATACTGATCCCCATCTTTATAATTTCATTCGGTGTTTTACCAATAATATTTTCGTTCTTATAAAGGACGGCCCCCTTCTTCACGGGAAGAAGTCCTGCCAAGGCTTCACACAGCTCCTTCTGTCCGCTGCCGGCTACTCCGGCAACTCCGAGAATCTCACCACGGTTTAAGTCAAAGCTGATGTCCTTAATCATATCTACGCCATCCTCGTTACTCACTGTCAGATGGTGAATTTCCAGCAGATTTTCATCAAAGAAGCTCTCCGGATGATCAATGGAAAGCTCCACCGGGCGGCCTACCATTAGCTCAGTCAGCTCCTGTACATTGGTATCCGCAGTGGTAACCGTAGCCACACTTTCACCCTTCCGAAGGATTGTTACCCTGTCGCTGATCTCCAGAACCTCATTCAGCTTATGGGTAATGATGATGACAGCACAGCCCTCCTGCTTCATCCGTCTTAAGATTTCAAAAAGTCTCTTGGTTTCCTGCGGAGTCAGTACGGCAGTAGGTTCATCCAAAATTAAAATGTCAGCCTTGCGGTACAGCACTTTGATAATTTCAACGGTCTGCTTCTCACTGACTGACATCTGATAAATCGGTTTTTCCGGATCAATATCTAGTCCAAATCGGTTGCTGATCTCCTTAATCTTCCTTGATCTTTCCTTCTGAAGAAAGATTCCCTTGTCCTTCGAGCCAAGTATTATATTATCCGTCGCTGTAAGTGCCTCAACCAGTTTAAAATGCTGATGGATCATACCGACTCCAAGTGTAATTGCATCTTCAGGGGAATTGATTGTTACCGGTTGTCCGTTAATAAAAATAGAACCGCTGTCAGGTTTATAAATACCTGAAAGCATGTTCATAAGTGTAGTTTTTCCCGATCCGTTTTCCCCAAGCAGGGCGAGAATCTCGCCCTGCTTAACGGAAAGGTCTATTTTGTTGTTCGCCACAACCGACCCAAAGGTTTTTGTGATTTGTTTCAGTTCGATTGCCATAGTTTCATTCGTTTTATTTTCCACAATGCCACCAGCCTAATATTTAATAATAACAGAAAGAATGCAATCTAATGGTATATGATAAACAACTGTTTCGTCAATACTATTTTACTTCAACGTTCTTATAATACCAGTTCATAGCACCGGTGATGTCTCCATCAGAGATAAATTCACCTGCCTTGCATACCTCATTACCTGCGTTATCGGTTAAGGAGCCTTCGAAAATCTTGAAGCCTTCGATAATCTTCTTCTTCGCTGCATCAATAGCTTCCTGGGTACCAGGTGCACAATTTGCGGACAGAGGAGAAACATCAACCAGACCATCATCCATACCACCGAAGTAATTCTCATTGGTCCAGGTACCTTCCATAACCGCCTTAGCAGCCTTGGTATAGTATACACCCCAGTTCCAGATCGGAGCGGTCAGATGTGCCTGAGGAGCATCCTTGGTCATATCGGAGTTATAGCCGCAGCCGAAAGCGCCTCTTGCCTGTGCAGCCATCTGGGGAGCAGTGGTATCCGCATGCTGAGCAATCACGTCACAGCCCATATCCAGTAAAGCTTCTGCTGCCTGTCCCTCTAAGGTAGGATCAAACCAGGTATTGGTAACCTTAACATAAACCTTAGCATCCGGGTTAACAGACTCAACACCAAGTGCAAATGCGTTAATTCCACCGGTAACCTCGGAGTTGTCAATACCCATAGCTGCAACATAACCAATCATATCAGACTCGGTCTTCATACCTGCTGCGATACCTGCAAGGTAACGTGCCTGGTAGATACGGCCGAAATAATTATTAAAGTTCGTTTCATTGCTCTTATATCCTGAACCATGTGAGAATACAATCTCGGGATACTCTGCAGCAAGCTGCTCCATGGTATCCATGTAACCCCAGCTGGTACCGAAGATGATGTTGGCACCTTCTTCAATACACTCTTCAATGGCTGTTCTGATTGCCACCGCATCCGTATCATTTACGTTGTTCTTGCGGATAATCTGCTCATCAGCAAGACCAAGTGCTGCCTGCATTGCAACAATACCCTGATCATGAGCATAAGTATAACCTGCACCGTCTGCAGGGTTTCCGATATGAATTACACCAACCTTAAACTTCTCCTTAGCAATCGGTGTTTTACCCGCTCCGGTTTTTTCTTCCTTATTGTCATCCTCTTTTGTGATGGGTGTTTTGTCATCTGTGTTACTTGCTTCCTTATTGTCATCCTTCTTGCCGCATGCACTGAGTGCAAGGACCATCACTGCCATAATAATGAGTGACCATAATTTCTTAGATTTAAACATGCTTTCTCCTCCTTGTTTTTGAGGCTTCGTGCTTCCACTTATTTTTGAAAGCATTCCCTCTAACAACTGTCATGAATAATATATTTACCGGGCAGAGCCTCTGCCCAATGTAAATCTAGTTCCGGAAGGATATTCCGTCTTTCTCATTCATGGAATCAATAATCGCCAGTGATTCCACTCGGACTCCGCTTAAGCGCACAAGCTGTCCGCCTTCCTGAAAGCCCTTCTCGATAACAATACCTGCTCCGACTAGTTCGGCCCCTGCGTCCTTAACTAACTGGGCCAGGCCCATCAGTGCACTTCCGTTCGCAAGAAAATCATCGATAATCAGTACCTTATCCTCAGCCCGAAGAAATTCCTTCGATACAATAATGTCGTATACTCTTCCATGAGTGAAGGACTCTACCTTACAGGTGTAGACATCTCCGGAGATATTTTTCGTTTGTGTTTTCTTGGCAAATAATACAGGTACATTAAAATATTGGGCTGCTATGCAGGCAATCCCGATACCCGATGCTTCAATCGTAAGAATTTTCGTTACCTCACTGTCAGCAAATCGCCTTTTAAATTCCTTACCGATTTCAGCAAATAATCCGATGTCCATCTGATGGTTTAAGAAGCTGTCCACCTTTAGTACATTGCCGGCTCGTATCTTACCATCCTTGTTTATTCTGTCTTTTAATAACTGCATCACAATTCCCACTTTTCTTAAGCTTATTGTTCCCGCAAACTTTGTTGTTAGCTTGCTGTTCTCACTCATACCGATATTACAACGATATTTTACCCAATAACTCGACATAATACAATTTATTAATTTTAATAGGTATTATTACTATAATTAATAGGTTGTCATATTATATACAATCTATATTAGTTATGTAGATTTATATCAGACGGCTTGGTCTATCTTGTTATATTCTGACGGCATCTTCCATATATTTCTACTGTAACAAATATCCGAGGTAGATACATGCAAACTCCCCTGAATCAGGTAATGAATCCTACAGATGAGCAGCGGCATGAATTACTTAGAGCCGCATTAACAGAGGCAGGAAGACCGGAGGACTACGAATATATCCTTGCGGACTTAAGTCCTCCGCCGGATATTACAACCTATGGTTTACCCGGCGATTTAAAGGGAATTAAAGTTGGAATCATCGGCGGCGGTCTGGCCGGTCTGACAGCTGCCTTTGAGCTTCGAAAGCTGGGTGCCGAGATAACGATCCTGGAGGCTTCTGAGGGCAGGATCGGCGGAAGGGTATTTACCTATTATTTTGACCCGGAAGGATACTACTACGGGGAACTTGGAGCTTTAAAAATTCCGGTGTCACATGAGACCACCTGGCATTATATCAACCTGTTCGGTCTTAATACACTGTCCATGTCCTCCCCCGGACGTAATCATTTTCTCTATGTCCATAATACAAGAATACGAGACACGGAGTATGTGGAGGAATGTCTGTATCCGTTGTATTCACTAACACCACAGGAGCGGAATACTCCCTGGGCTGAGCTTAATCGTTATGCGATGACGGAGGCATTTTTAAAATTAACGCCTCAGCTCAGGTCTGAGTTGATTCGGATCCTGCCGGAATATTCGCCTGAGATTCTGCCTCTTATGAATATCAGTCTCAGAAAGAACTTTGAAGCTCTGGGGTTAAGTCAGGGCGCCATCAATCTAATCTCCGACGTTGATCCTGTCTCCGGAGCTCTGCTGCATATCAGTTATGATGAAATTGCCCAGGAGGAGTATACCCTGGATCATAAGAACACCTATCAAATAGAAGGAGGTGCTGTAAACCTGCCCTATTCCTTCTATCAATCCTTCTTTCTGGAATATCCGCAGGAATATGGGAATCTTCCCATGGATAAGCTCGGGACGATCACCTATAAGCCCGGACATTATGTCACCGGTATCTATCAGTCCAATTACCGCAGTAAGGTAGTATTAAGATATAATAAGGCGATTGATGGGAAGGTTAATGCCGACATTTTTGATTATGTCATCTGTACCATTCCCTTCACCTCATTACGATGTGTTGAAATCAAGCCTTATTTCAGCAGCAGGAAGATGCGGTCGATTCTCGAGACGAACTATATTGATGCCCTTAGGGCTTTATTTCTCTGCAATCGCCGTTTTTGGGAGAAAGACACGGATTATGGGCGCATTCTTGGCGGCTGCTCCCTGACTGATCTTCCAATCCAATCCATCCTCTATCCCGGTGACCATAACATCGGTCTGACGCAGGGGACCTGTTCCCCGAATGAACCGGGCGTTTTAACAGCTTCCTGCAGCCTGGAACAAAATGCACTAAGACTTGGCGGTCAGGAAGAGAGCCGGCGTTACGATATCCTCCGGCAGAATGTAGAGGAGGTTCATGGCCTGCCAAGAGGATATTTAAATTCCATCGTGGATCGCTATCAGCTTGTGCACTGGAATACGGAAGCTAATTTTATGGGTGCTCTGACCTATACTCTTCCCGGACAGAAGCCTCTCTTCGCTTATGAGAACCTAAAACCCGAATATAATCATCATGTCTTCTTTGCCGGGGAACATATCTCAAATAAGCATGGCTGGATGCAGGGAGCCCTATCGACCGGTAAAGCGGCTGCCAACCAGCTGGCTTATCAGTTCCGCTGCCAGCAGTGATCCTTCTCTCTACTTCATAACCTGGCGACTGATGCAAAGTATTATTATACTGTGCAATACTGAGCAGGGAATCCCTGCGTTTCTCATCCGCAGAGACTCGTCATCCCGGAACGAACTTCGATCCGTAACCGAATTCTGCCTGTGGCAGCCAACCGCATACAAAATAACCGGGGTAGTGTCATCACTACCCCGGTCTGTTGATATATAAGAGTTGCAGAACCATTTCTTTCTTCGGCAATATCCTTCTACCTGTATTTCTAACCCTTCTCATATGCTATTCTTTATCATCAAGCTCCGGTATGAACAGGAACTTCCGAACTACAAACAATAGTGCTATCGAAGCTACTCCGATAAAATTCTCGTAGACCGTTGTATGCTCTACAATCATTTGTCTGGCAATGGCAAAGAGAAGTACTTCCACCACAGTGCTAAGATTGCTTTTAAATATCATTTTTAAGAACTCAATTCCAATCAGGATATTAAAAGAAATACCCAGGAATGTTTGAAAGGCATCCTGTTCAAGTGGTTTCAGGCAAAATACCTTCAAACCGTCCAACAGAGTAATCATGGAAATAACAATTGCTATAACTATTACAATACTGATTATGAATTCTAATATCCTGGTACATTTAAGTAACTGCTTTTGAAACTTCTTCATTCGTCCTCCTATGCAAGTCTGTTCTTTCTATAGCAGAATACTGTAAAAGCATTTCTTAGCAAGGGGTAATACTAATACAGATCAGCGTTGCCTTAGAATTGTTTGTACATTTCCTTCTTTGTTCCGCAAACCGGGCATTTATCCGGTGCCTCATCCAATATCGTATGACCGCAGATAGGGCAGACATATACGGATTTCAGTTCAAAATCCTTGCCCTCCTTCGCAGCCGCCTGTGCCTGTGTAAATAACTCCGCATGCTGCTTCTCAGCCTCCAGAGCAAAATGGAAGGACCTCTGTGCTCCTGCTTCCATCTGAAACTCAGCCGCATTTAAGTAAACCGGATACATCTGCTCTACCTCATGTAGCTCGCCATTGATGCCGCCCTGCAGGTTATCAACTGTCTTGCCGTTACCAAATACCGCTCCGGCTGTTACGGTCGCATCCGCTGTTATACCACCGATTTCACGGAAATGGTTTCCTGCATGAACACTCTCCGCATATGCGATTGCTTCAAACAGCTTAGCTATGTTCGGGAAGCCTTCCTTTGCTGCAATCTGCCCCCAATGTAGATATCTCATGTGTGCCATACTTTCTCCGCCATAAGCAGAATGTAAGAACTCTGATGTCATTGCATTTTTAACAGCCATTTCATTTCCTCCTTAACATAATTGGTTGATTAGTTGTTTTATATTAACCGATGATACCGTTCTGTCAATGAGCGGTATACCGGTTTTTAGCACTGCATTCTTCTGATGGAAGGCTGGCTTATCCTCCCGGTACAGGACACCGATCGGTATCTTATCCCCGAATTCCAGCGCCTTCTGTAAAGCACCTGCCTTATCCCTACTGTCATAATCAGAATCCAGCTCATACACCCTTTGATTATAGTAGGCGAAGGTATTTACCTTATTGAAGCTGACACAGGGCTGAAGAATATCTACCAGGGCATAACCGTTATACTCAATTGCCTGTTTCATAATCTCCACCAGGTGTTCCTTATGACCGGAGAAGGCTCTGGCTACGAAGCCCGCACCTGCGGCAATCGCTACCAATACCGGATTTAGAGGTGTATTGATATTGCCGTCCACCTGTACAT
>JAEYQV010000102.1 GCA_023409835.1 Bacillota bacterium | reverse complement strand
ATTAACGGTAAATCCTATGGGGAAGACTGTGATATCCCCTATGAGGAGCTGCGATACATAAGAGTGATTTACCGGGGCTTTGACGATGGGACTCACATCGGGGAGCTGATTGTAAATAAGGCGATTGCAGAGGATATCCTGGATATTTTCAGGGAATTATATGCAATAGATTATCCGATTGAACGGATGGTGCTGGTGGATGATTATGATGCAGAGGATGAACTGTCCATGGCAGCAGATAATACCTCCGCCTTCAATTTCCGTTTTATAGCCGGTACCACACGGCTGTCGAAGCACAGCCTGGGTTGTGCAATTGATATTAATCCTCTCTATAATCCATATATTACGAAGCTTGAGGGTAAGACTGCGATTCTACCGAAGCTCGGGGAAGAATATGCGGACCGGACGAAGGACTGCCCTTATTATATCTGCAAGGACGATCCCTGTTATCAGGCATTTATCAGCAGAGGCTTTACCTGGGGCGGAGAATGGGAGAACAGCAAGGATTATCAGCATTTCCAGAAGGTACTTGAGTGATGGCCGCTCCTGTATGAACGGAGGAGCCCGTCAGACCCGGTGACTTTGTTCATTGATTTTACGGTTTTGGAATGATATAATCATTAGATAAAGTAAGAACCAGGGGATAGATGGGAGAGGCAGTATGAAGCTTGTTTTATATATAGGGGAAGACCCTAAGATATGTAGCTTTGTCAAACAGGCTTTGGAGGAAACCTACCGGATAACTGAAGCAGACTCGGAGCAGGGGGCCGTTCGAAGCCTTTCGGAGTATAAGCCGGAGCTGATTATTCTGCCGGAGGCTGTGAAGGGGCAGGATGGAATTGAGCTGTTAGCTTCCATACGGAAGCTGCCGGGGATGCAGTATACTCCGGCGCTGTTTTTGGTCAGATCGGGAAATGTCGATTTCGAGCAGAAGGTATACGGACTCGGAGCCTCCGATATCGTAATATATCCCTGTGCCGGAATTACACTTTTAAACCGTGTCAAGCTTCTGCTAGAGCTGACCGGATATCGGACGAATGCTCTGGAATTTATTGAATATCAGGATGCTATCTCGGTCAGCATCGCAGAGCTGGTAGAATGTCGGGATATTACCACCGGAGGCCACTTAAAGAACACAACCGCTTATTATAAATTATTCCTGGAGGAGCTGATCAGCCGGGAGAATTATAAGAATCGGATCCCCGAGGAGGATGTGAGAGACCTGATCCGTTCGGCTCCCCTTCACGATATCGGAAAGATCGGTATCAATGATGATATTCTGAGGAAAGCCTCAACTCTGGATTATGATGAATTTGAATACATGAAGACCCATACCATCCTGGGGAAGGAGACCTTCGAGAAGATTATGAAGGAAACCGGAGAGAACCGGTTCCTGCTGCTGGCGAAGGACCTGGCGTATTGCCATCATGAGAGATGGGACGGTACCGGATACCCCAACGGACTGAAGGGGGAGGATATTCCGTTCTATGCGAGGATTCTGGCGATTGTGGATGTATATGATGCACTAACCTCACGTCGGACGTACAAGGAAGCATTTTCCCACCGGGAAGCGGTTGAGATCATAAGAAATGGGAGAGGTACACTCTTCGATCCCGAGCTGGTGGATGTTTTCGTTGAGATTAATGATCGGTTTGAACAGGCACAGAAGCATAAATACCGGAATGGTGCCTAACGAATAGAAAGGAAGCTGTTTATGTCATATACGGCTCTTTACAGAAAGTTTCGCCCTGATAATTTTCATGATGTGAAGGGGCAGGAGCATATCGTAACAACCTTAAAAAACCAAATAATGGCCGGCAGGATCGGACATGCCTATCTGTTTACAGGAACGCGGGGAACCGGTAAGACTACAGTTGCCAAGCTGCTTGCAAAGGTCGTAAACTGTGAGCACCCGGTGGACGGCAACCCCTGTAATGAATGCAGGATGTGCAAGGGAATCTCCGCGCAGACCTCGATGAATGTCATTGAGATTGATGCCGCTTCCAATAACGGAGTTGACAATGTCAGGGAGATCGTGGACGAGGTAAGGTATTCTCCGACAGAGGGGAAATACAAGGTGTATATTATCGACGAGGTGCATATGCTGTCCACGGGAGCCTTCAATGCATTGTTGAAAACAATCGAAGAACCACCGTCCTATGTTATCTTTATCCTGGCAACCACCGAAGTTCATAAGATTCCGGTAACGATCCTGTCCAGGTGTCAGCGGTATGATTTTAAGAGAATTACTATAGATACGATCACAGCCCGGCTTGAGGAGCTGATGAAGGAGGAGAATATCGAGGTCGAGGAGAAAGCCCTTCGTTATGTGGCAAGGGCTGCGGACGGGTCACTCCGTGATGCCCTAAGTCTTCTGGATCAGTGCATTTCCTTCTATCTGGGGAAGAAGATCACCTATGATAATGTCTTGGAGGTCCTCGGTGCGGTAGATACGGCGGTATTTTCCCGGCTGTTAAGCAGCATCCGGAAGCAGGAGGTATCAGCCTGTATTGAGCTGCTGGAGGAGATTGAGAGCGGCGGACGGGAGCTGGGGCAGTTTATAACGGATTTCATCTGGTATCTGAGAAATCTGCTGCTGATGAAGACAACGGCGGATGTATCGGAGATCATTACCGAGATATCCACGGAGAACCTTCAGCTGCTTAAGACGGAAGCGGGGACTGTGGAGGAGCAATCTCTGATGAGATATATCCGGATATTCTCCGAGTTGTCCAACCAGATCCGATATGCCGCCAGGAAACGTGTCCTGATTGAGATCGCATTAATTAAGCTATGTAAGCCGGAGATGGAGCAGAGCTATGATGCCCTGCTGGACCGGATTAGGCAGATAGAAGAGAAGCTGGAGAGCGGTATTGTCGTTAGCTCCGGCGTGCAGCATAGCAGTGTCCCGGACCAGCGGCCAAAGCAGGAGAAGAAGCCGGTAGTCCTCCCGGAAGCACTTCCGGAGGATATCAAGGAAGCGGCTAAGAGCTGGAAGAGCATCGTTGCCCAGGTTGCCAGAAAGGCACCCGCGCTTGGCTCCGTGCTAAATGGAGCTACCTTAAGCATTGACGGCGGACAGGGCCTGCTGATCGTCGTAACGAATGAGCTCGATAAGGATCTGATCGACGGGGAGGCGCATATGCAGCTGATTAAGGATACGATTGCCCAGCTTCTTCGGAAACAGGTCTCGGTTAATACGAGGTACCTGGATAAGAATAAGGAACGGCTGGAGGAGGTTCCTGATCTATCGAAGCTGATCAAGGTTCCCATCCAGTACGAATAGCAGAATGCTTGATTACAGGCAGTCGGGCACCGACTATATCGGAAGGCTGTCGCAGAACATTAAAGTCGAATCCTTAAGCAACACCATAAGGATTGGAATATATTAAGATGAATAAGATATTATTTATCATAGGAAGAACGAAAGGAGCATAATAACATGGCTAAAAGAGGTGGATTTCCCGGTGGCGGTTTACCGGGTAATATGAACAATTTAATGAAGCAGGCTCAGCGCATGCAGAAGCAGATGGAGGATAAGACCAAGGAACTCGAGGATAAGACCTGGGAAGCAAGTGCAGGCGGCGGCGCAGTAACAGTTGTTGTGACCGGTAAGAAGGAGGTTGCTTCCGTTAAGCTGTCCAAGGAAGTGGTTGATCCCGATGATATAGAGATGCTGGAGGATCTGATTGTAGCAGCAGCGAATGAAGCATTAAGAAAGATGGAGGAGGAATCCTCCCAGGCTATGGGCTCAATCACAGGCGGATTAAGCGGCATGGGCGGGCTTGGAGGATTTCCGTTCTAATGGATTATTACAGCAGTCAAATCAGTAAATTAATAGAGGAGCTCTCCAGGCTTCCGGGTATTGGCGTGAAGACGGCCCAGAGGCTTGCTTTTCATATCATAAATATGCCGGAGGACCAGGTATCTGCATTATCCGCGTCTATGATAGAGGCTAAGAAGAACATCCGTTATTGTGCGGAATGCTATACACTGACGGATAAGGAGCTGTGCCCGATCTGTTCCTCTCCCGGAAGGAATAAGCGCCAGATCATGGTGGTTGAGAATCCGAGGGATTTGGCGGCTTACGAGAAGACGGGAAAATACGAGGGAGTCTATCATGTCCTTCATGGTGCAATCTCTCCGATGTTAGGAATCGGACCTGCGGATATCAAATTAAAGGAGCTGATGCTTCGGCTTCAGGGAGATGTGGACGAGGTAATCATCGCCACGAACTCCAGCCTGGAGGGGGAAGCGACAGCGATGTACTTAAGTAAGCTGATCAAACCGGCCGGCATTAAGGTGAGCCGGATCGCCAGTGGAATTCCGGTCGGCGGCGACCTGGAATATATTGATGAGGTGACTCTGCTGCGGGCCTTTGAAGGCAGGGTGGAGCTGTAGAGACAGATAGGATTTTTGTCCCGAGGCGCCCCGATTTGTCCAAAGGGCAAACGCAATTATTCTCGTCGACAGTAGAAAATGAAACAGAAAACCATGCGAAAGCATCTTAAAAATCAGACCTAGAGTAGGGCAATGAACCATAAAACGGTTCATCTTAACCGCCCCGTCTCAGGTCTATTTTTCTGCCCGGGAAGCACTTTGCTTCCTATTATCAAAACCAGACCCCGCATGCTTCGACAAATTAACACTATATTACAGTGGAATATACAGCAAGCTGCAAAATTTTTACCTCAATGTAGTGTTTTTTTACCTAGAATAACAAATTTCAAATTTATCTGTGTATAATAACAGTATCAAATATATACTAAATTTAATAACAAAAGGAGAAATATTTATGAAAAAGAAACAATATGTGTTTTTAGCTTTACTCATGGTTTGTACACTATTTGTTGGCTGTAGTAAGAAACCTGCTCCAACTGAAGCTCCTTCCAATGTACAAGAAAAGAAGGAAAGCTCAGAGGCTAAAGAAACATTAACGGATGATGGCGATCTGATTGTCTATAATTCAACGAAGGAAGAGATCATGGCTATCATGCTTGAGAACTTTGAGAAGTCAACTAATGTACATGGCGAGACAATTTTATTGTCTGCAGGCGAAGCTGTTGGCAGAATTACTGCTGAGGAGAAAAATCCACAAGCCAGCTTATGGTACGGCGGTGGTATTGATTCCTACATTGCGGCGAAAGAAGCTGGCTTATTAGAGGCTTTTGTACCGGAGAATGCTGATCTGATTGATGCTAAATTCAAGGATCCGGATGGATATTTTTATGGAACTAATGTTACTTACTTGGTTATCTGTTACAATCAGGCTCTTTTAGCGGAGAAAGGTGTTGAAGCTCCGAAAAGCTGGAATGACCTGTTAAAAAAGGACTTTGAAGGACAGATTACAATAGCCAACCCGGGTTCTTCGGGAACCGCTTATACTTTCCTTTCTACGATATGCCAGATTCTAGGGGAAGAGGAAGGACTCCAGTATATGAAGGAGCTGGATAAGAATATTAAGAGCTATGAGAAATCCGGTTCTGCTCCTGCAAGACTTGTTGCACAGGGAGAAGCGATGGTATGTGTTACCTATTATCATGATGTAGCTGCTTATCAGGAGCAAGGCTTTACAGATTTAGTAGGGGTTATGCCGGAAGAAGGAACCGGTTATGAAATTGCATGTACTGCACTTGTAAAAGGAGGCCCGGCTCAAGAAGCAGGAAAGAAATTTATTGAATATGCTTTAACTGCTGAAAGCCAGGAAATTGGTGATGTTACCGGTTACTATACTGCTCATACTAATCCTAATGCAAAAATTTCCGATCAGATTAAGGCGTTAGGTGAGATTAAAACGATTGATTACGATTTTATTTGGGCAGGAACAAACAAAGCTCGTTTAATTGAAGAGTGGAGTAAGCTGGTAGGTCAATAAAAATACAACAACAAGGAAGATACAAGGAAAAGCAGATGAAAAGTCTGCTTTTCCTTTCAAAGAGAGGAGATAGTTATGAGTATAGTTCAAGGATTTCCAAAAGGATTTTTATGGGGAGGAGCCACGGCTGCTAATCAGATCGAGGGTGCATTTAATATAGACGGGAAGGGACTATCAACGTCGGATTTCGCTATTCTTGATCCCAATGGACAAGGAAAGGATTTTACGTTTGATGTAGATTCCGCACAATTGGATAGATATTTAAACCACCCGGAGGATTTGATGTTTCCAAAACGTTGGGGAATTGATTTTTACCATAAGTTTAGAGAAGATATCGCAATGTTTGCTGAAATGGGTTTTAAAGTATATCGCTTTTCTATATCATGGGCAAGAATATACCCTACGGGCTTGGAAGAACAACCCAATGAAGCCGGTCTTAGGTTCTATGATGAGATGATTGATGAGTTATTAAAATACAATATTGAGCCATTGGTTACAATTTCACACTATGAGATGCCCATCGTACTGACGCAACAATATAATGGTTGGGAAAGCAGGGAGTTAATTAATTTATATGTGAAGTTTGCCAACACACTTTTTGACCGATATAAGGACAAAGTAAAATACTGGATTACCTTCAATGAAATGAACATGAATCTTACCAGTATATATACAGGAGCTGGAATTCTAGAGGATAAGGCAAAAAGCGGTAAGCTTCAGGCTGCTTATCAGGCTACCCATCATCAATTTGTTGCCAGCTCGTTGGCGATAAAAAGTGGACATGCTAAAATGCCGGGTAATAAGATTGGCTGTATGATCTGTAGGCTGGAAAATTATGCTGCAACATGCAAACCGGAAGATCAGTTACAAGCATTAATAGAAGATAAGATCAATCTCTTCTATCCGGAAGTTCAGGTTAGGGGAGAATATCCTTCCTATATGAACCGTTATTTCAAGGAAAACGGTATTGAAATCCTTAAAGAAGAGGATGATGACAAAATCCTTAAGGAAAACACAGCGGACTTTATTGCCTTTAGTTATTATATGACCTATATTGCACAAGACCGTCCGGATAAAAAGGATATTTCCGGTATATTAATCAGTCAGATTAAAAATCCTTATTTAAACGCATCCCAGTGGGGATGGCCCATTGATCCGATTGGCTTCAGAATCGCCCTTAATAAGCTATATGACAGGTATAGGGTTCCGCTGTTCCCTGTTGAAAATGGGCTTGGAGCAAAGGATGTACTGGAGGAGGATGGAAGTATTCATGATGAATATCGTATCGAGTATTTAAGAGAACATATTAAGCAGATGAAGGAAGCTATAAACGATGGTGTAGAAATCATGGGTTATACAAGCTGGGGACCCATCGATTTGATTAGCTGTTCAAAGTCAGAAATCAGCAAGAGATACGGTTTTATCTACGTGGATATGGATGATCACGGAAATGGAAGTTTAAAAAGATATAAGAAGGACTCATTTTATTGGTACAAAGCTGTGATTGAATCAAATGGTGAGGTTCTATAAATTATTTTGTCGCTACATATTTCGAAAGAGGTGCCACAATGAGTTCGAATTGGGAATTAACAAAGATAAAGATGCGTCATAATTCTAATAATATGAAAAAAATATACAGGGATCCTGTAGTATTGATTTCTGTATTACTGATTATAGCTGCTTTAGCATTATTTATTCTATACCCTTTAATAATAATCCTAAAGAATAGTGTTTTAAATAAAGAAGGAGGATTAACCTTAAGTGCGTATCTCAGTGTTTTTCAAAGTGCCTCCTTTAGAAGAGCATTTTTAAACACGGTATCCTTAGGGGTAGTGGTTGGAATTATTGCATCGGTAATCGCATTTGTTTTTGCATATACAGAAGTATATTGTAAAAGCCACTTTAAGAAGATATTTAAATTGGTTGCGTTGATACCGATTGCATCACCCCCCTTTGTTTTATCCTTGTCTGCCGTAAATCTTTTTGGACAATATGGGATGATTACAAGAGGCATATTTGGAATTAAAGATTTTAATATCTATGGTTTTAAGGGTGTCGCACTTGTACAGATATTGGGGTTCTTCCCGGTTGCATATCTGATGCTGTCGGGTCTGCTAAGGAAAATAGATCCTTCCCTGGAAGAGGCATCGTGCAACATGGGAGCAGCCCATGGTAAGACCTTTTGGCGCGTAACACTTCCGCTTATGATTCCCGGAATTGCAAATGCCTTTCTTATTACATTTATTGAAGTGGCTGCTGATTTTTCTAATCCCAATGTAATTGGAGGTGACCTGGATACCCTTGCTACCACAATCTATATACAGGTCATGGGTAACTATAATATGAAAAATGGTGCTGCTGTTGCGGTAATATTGCTTTGGCTTTCTATGAGTGTCTTTGTGTTAGAGAAATACTGGGTGGAAAAGAAAAATTATGTAACTGTTACCGGGAAGTCCTCCAGGGAGCGTCAATTAATCGATAATCCCAAAATTGTATGGCCACTAGATATCTTTTGTCTATTGATTACGATATTTATTGTAATTATGTATTCCATGGTTCCCATCGGTGCATTTATGAAAAACATTGGAGCAAATAATTCGTTTAGCTTGGACAACTTCAAATATGTATTGAAAAATGGATTCGAAACGATGAAGGATTCTATTTATCTGGCATTGATTGCTACGCCGATTTCCGGAGTGATTTCTATGGCAATTGCATTTTTAGTAAATAGAAAACGATTTATCGGACGTAATTTTATTGAATTTATTTCATTAATGGCTATGGCAGTTCCGGGAACGGTTTTAGGTCTCGGATATGTTACCGCATATAATACCAAACCGCTGTTATTAACCGGAACAGCATTACTGATCATCATAGCTTTTGTCGCAAAGGCTCTACCGATTGGTGTCCGTAATGGTATTGCCTCCCTCCAGCAGATTGATCCGGCAATTGAAGAGGCTGCTCAGGATTTAGGTGCATCAAGTATAAAAGTATTTACTTCAATCACCATACCGTTAATAAAACCGGCATTGTTTAACAGTCTTATTAATACCTTTGTTAGAAGCATGACAGCGGTAAGTACGGTTATATTCCTTGTGACACCGAAGTATAAGCTGTTGACCAGCACGGTTATGAAGCAGATTGAGCAAGGCAAATTTGGTTACGCTTATGCCTATTCGGTAGTATTAATGGTAATCGTCATATTGGCTATAAAGCTTTTGAATCTGTTCTTGGGTCGCTTCGGAGTAAGTAACAAGAAAGCAAGCTTTTTATAAAGTGATAGTGTAATGCCGCCATTGGCGGAGGATGGAGGTAATATGAACAACGCAAAAGGTGTATACATAAAAAATATTTGTAAAACATTTATGAGCCACAGCAATGTGGGTGAATTTAAAGCAGTTGATAAGGTTTCGGTAGATATAAAGCCGGGGGAGTTTGTCACACTCTTAGGTCCTTCTGGTTGCGGTAAAACAACAATACTGCGTATGATAGGCGGGTTTGAAATTCCCACAAGCGGCGATATTTTTTTGGATGATAAGAAAATTAATGACCTTACTCCCGATAAAAGAGATACAG
Source organism: Bacillota bacterium (assembly GCA_023409835.1). Lineage (GTDB taxonomy): Bacteria > Bacillota > Clostridia > Lachnospirales > Lachnospiraceae > Mobilitalea. The sequence goes on along the minus strand of JAEYQV010000102.1, from coordinate 12,565 downwards.
CGATGGTATTTCAAAGCTATGCCCTGTTTCCTCACTTAAATATATACGACAATATTATCTATGGTTTAACCTTAAAAAAGCTTTCAAAGGATCAGATTAAAGAAAAAGCAGAAAAAATTATTGATTTGGTTGGTCTTAATGGAATGGAAAAGCGTTCCCCTAATCAGATTTCAGGAGGGCAGCAGCAGAGAGTTGCCCTTGCAAGAGCATTGGTTATGGAACCGGGTGTTTTGTTGTTTGATGAGCCACTGTCAAATCTGGATGCAAAGCTTAGGGTATATATGCGAAATGAAATTAAAAAGCTCCAGCAGGAGGTTGGCATTACAGCAATTTATGTAACCCATGACCAGTCTGAAGCAATGAGCTTATCGGATCGAATTATCATAATGAACAAGGGTGTAATTGAACAGGTAGGAACTCCGGAAGAGATTTATTATAAGCCGGTCAATGAATTTGTGGCTAACTTTATCGGTGAAGCAAACTTTATCAATGGAGATATTCTTCATAAAGCAGGTGAAATTACTACCCTTCGGATTGAAGGTATCGAAGTAAAGACAAAATATAACGGAGTAAAGGCTGCAGGCGAGAAATGCAAGCTGGTTTTGCGTCCGGAGGAGTTGACCTTAGGAAAAGAAGGGAAGCTGAAGGGTAGGATTATACGCTCTACATTTATGGGAATGCAGCAGGAGTATACAGTAGAAATGAAGGACAACCGCTTTGAAATCATTGATACGAATCCGAAAGGGCGACAGATCTATCGTGTAGGGGAAGATGTAATGATAGATTTTGATGAGGAGAATGTACATATTATATAATCCTTACTAATTATATGAAGATTTTCTCTCATTCCATATTACATAATGCAAATGTATCGATTTGAGCTTACATATTTGTGTATGGAAGGAGCTTTGTATAATTTATAGAAATAATGGATGAAGTATCATACAGCTTCTGCTGATGCAAAAGGAGGAATACAAATATGTCAAGATTTATTGTGCTGGTATTAGATGGTTTTGGGGTTGGAGCTATGGAGGATGCTGCTGATTACCGTATTGCGGATGCACATGCAAATACCTGCCTCCATGTCTTAGAGAAAAATCCCGATTTGTACCTTCCTCAGATGGAGGCTCTTGGACTTATGAATATCATTGGTGACGAAATGAACCATATGAGCTTTTGTAATCGTGCTACTTATGGTAAAGCAAAATTAAAGCATTACGGAGCGGATACTTTTTATGGACATCAGGAAATAATGGGTACCGATCCAATTCGAACGCATTTATATAGCTTTGCCAGCATTTATGATAAAGTTGCTTCCGCATTAATTCATAACGGTTATTCAGTCAAAGAGTATTCCTTAAGTAATGGGGGAAAAGCGATGGGTATTAATGATATCGCTATTGCTACCGACAATCAGGCAAATGATCCGGGCCAGGTATATAATGTAGTAGGGATTGGCGATGTTATTTCGTTTGATGAAATTCTCAAAATCAGTAGGATTATAAGAAATGAAGTGGAAATAACAAGGGTAATTGCCCATTGCTGTCATAATATTTCCTATCAGCAGGTAGAAGAGAGCATCGTGGAAACGCTTCCGGGATATGCAGGCTTAGATTTAACAAGATATCCTCATTTCTTTGAAAATATTCAGATCAGACATTTGGGCTACGGCGTAGATGAGACGGTACAGACGCCTTACATTTTAGGAAAGTACGATGTTCCGGTAACTCATATCGGTAAGTTTGCTGATTTAGTGGCCAATCCCAAGGGGGTAAATATTTCCTGTGTTGATACCAATTTAGTACTTTCCCATCTGAAAAAGACGATTGAAGAGCAAAAAGAAGGGCTTATTGCTGCGAATGTACAAGAGACTGATCTGTCAGGTCATGAACAGAATCCTGTAAAATATGGAGACAAGCTTAAGCTGGTTGATAATGCATTAAAAGATATTCTTGAGATGCTTAAGGATGATGATATAATGATTATTATGGCGGATCATGGCAACGATCCCACGAATGGAAGCATCTATCATTCGAGGGAACATGTTCCCTTAATGATTTCCGGAAAGAAAACTAAAAAAGTAGACATCGGTTTAAGAGATACCATGTCAGATGTAGGCGCTACCATTCTGGATTATTTCAGCAGGGATCCGAAGTATTTGAATACCGGCTTAAGACACGAAAAGACCGGAAATGGGACGAGCTTTTTAGACTTAATCATGCAGTGAAGCTTATAACAATAATTAGAACAGAAGAGGGAAGGATGATGCATAATGAGAAACTGGTATCATACGAGTTACAAAAACAAGTTATACACGTTGTTTGTTATGGCATGTATCGTTCCCTTACTGCTTTTGATTGTTTTTGATTATTTCTATATTTATAAATCGACAATAAAGAGTATTGAAGAATATACATTAAGTAACCTGGAAATAGCATCTAAATTAATCGATAGTGATCTTGCGACATTTACCGGAATCGTTAATAGCATTGCATTGAATGAAGAGGTTACGGAAATTATTAAGGATGATACGGTCGTCTCAAAGAAAAACTTTCAGGAAACACAACGATTGTATTCTATTACCCAGATAGCGATGGCAGGCCTTCCCGAGAAGGTTCCGATACATATTATAAACAGGTACCATAAAAGCAGATATTCCACTACCAATTATTATCTTCCGTATTATATTGATACGCGTGGCAATTTATACGATTACATGGATCAAGAGGCTTACTCCGGTAAGGTGTCGTACCATGTTCATTGGAGAGTGGATGGAGAAGATACACAGGACATATGCTATGTGATGGGAAGAGCAATTGTTGAACCGGATACTCAGGAGATTGTAGGCTATGCTGTTTTAGATATATTCAACACTTATTTTCAAAATATTTTCGCGGTAATTGCCTCACAGAAAAGTGATAATATTCTGGTTCTTGATAAAAAAGGTGTAATCATCACGGATATGGCAGGTAAATACTCCACCGGCTTTACATTTGATTCGCAGGGGAAAATGAATATATTAGATAAAGAAGGTTCTTTTGATATCACCATTAACCGGAAGGAATATACCGCTTATTATAAATCGGCAACTACATCTCAGGTAAAAGTAATTGAATTTATTCCGAAAAGCTATGCGGTGAAAAGCACCCTGTTAAATATCCGAGCCCATATTTTGCTGTTTGCAGCACTTCTTATTCTGGGTATTTTATTCATAAAAAGAAATGTCCGAAGTATAGTTACCCCTGTAAAGCAGCTTGATTCTGCCATGCAGATGGTAAAGGGAGGAGACTATACAGTTAATGTGAGTATAGCAGGTAAGGATGAAATATCAAGACTCGGGATTAGTTTTAATGAGATGATTAAGCGTACCGATACACTGATTCATGAAAACTATGAAAAGCAGATTGCGTTACAAAAGGCAGAAATGAAGCTATTGAAAGCACAGATTAATCCGCATTTCTTGTATAACTGTTTAAACAGTATCAGCATGATGGTTTTACTTGAAAAAAATGAAGATGCAATCAAGATGATTTCAGCCTTAAGCAGATACTATCGTAATAGAGTAAATACAGATACAGAGCTGGTCACTATTGAAGATGAAGTGGCTCAAATCAATAATTATTTAGAGATACAGAAATTGAGATATCGAGATAAGTTAGAGATCACAATTGAAATCGATGATGAAGTACATAACAAAACGATTCCAAAACTTATACTTCTGCCCTTGATTGAGAATGCATTTGTCCATGGTATTGAACAAAAAACGGGGAACGGGATGATTGCCATAGCGATAAAAGAGTGGAATTGTGGATTAAAGATACTGATCTCAGACAATGGAAACGGATTTGGCGAAAGTAAAAAGTCCGGTGAAAATACAGGTCTGGCTAATACAAAATCACGGCTGCAGTATTACTATCAGGATAATTATTCGTTTACGGTCAGACGGGAAGAACCATTTACTATAGTTGAGTTGATCATAGGGGGAAGAGATGATGTATAGTGTCCTTATAGTAGACGATGAATATTATGCCAGAGAAGGAATACGAAAATTAATAAGCAGCTGGGGAGATAAATTTTATATAATCGGAGATGCGGAGGATTCCTTCAGTGCCCTGGACTTAATACAGATTTATAAACCGGATATCGTTCTTACGGATATTCATATGCCGGCTATGAACGGAATCGAGTTAGTTCAAAATGCTTTGGAATATGTAACGGATACAAAATTTATTATTATTTCGGGATATGATGAGTTTGAGTATGCAAAGCAGGCATTTAAATTAAATATCGTGGATTATATCCTAAAACCCGTGGATGGTTATGAATTGTCTTTAGCCATGGAACGGGCGATCGAAGGAATTCTGAGAGATAGAAACTCCATTAATAAGAGCATAATAAACTATTTAAGAGGATGTGTAAAGCTAGAAGAACTCATCTCTTATATGAATTTTGATATGTATCAGCTTGTACTAATACAATTAGAAAAACTACAGGAGCAAGAGGGTATCGGATACTCGGAAATAACACAATACATTCAAAACTGGGTGATCAGCTTAACCGGGCATGACTATTACTATTTAAATATGCATACAGATCGTGTAGTAGTTTTGATGAATACTTCGGAACAATGCCTGCAGACAGTTGCAGACCTAAAAGATGACTTAAATAACAGATTCCATACCTCTGTAACAATTACTTTGCCGAAAGCCTGTAAGCCGGAAAAATTACCACAAGCATATTTGGAGGCTAAAACACTCCTGTCAGAACGCTTTTACAGAGGAGATAATAAAATCATTACGAAGATACTGAAAGGGAAGCAAAAGCTGGATATCAGTGCCTTAGATACCGTGGTTAATGCCATAAAAATCTCGGCAAGCGCAGGGGATAAGAAAAAAGCAACAGAAAAACTGAATGAACTTTATCAATTGTTTTATAGCATGAAATGTAATATTGATATCGTTATAGAGCAGGGGATGAGCCTCTATTTTTATGTTAAGGGGATATTCAAGGAAAGAGCGATACCCTTTGATTCCTTATTACGATATCATCCAATTAGCTTCTATAATCTTACGTTGTTAAAGCTATATCAAAAAAACGTAATATTTCTGGATCAGTCAATGACGCTACTGAGAGATGAGAAAAGCGATTCGGGGGACAATTCCGTTAAGAAAGCAATTTCCATCATAAACAGCAGTTATTGTGAAGATTTGGCATTGGATGATTTGGCGAGAGAGGTATTTCTAAACCCAAGCTACTTAAGCAGAAAGCTGAAGGAAACATTAGGTGTGAGCTATGTTAAATACATCACACAGCTAAGAATGCTGAAAGCAATTGAAATATTAAGAGAAAACTCATCTATTGAAATGGTAGCAAGCCAGGTGGGATACTCAAATTATCGGCATTTTTCTGATGTATTTAAACAATACACCGGTTACCTGCCTAGTCAGTATTTAAAGATGGATAAGCAGGTTAATTATAACAGGAAAAGCTATATTGAAATTGATACTATTGGAGAGGAAGAACTATGTCATTGAATCATTGTATATTATTAAGCTCCTCTTTCATCGGCATAGATTATTTTGTTGATACTAATTTTGAGCTTTTGCATGAGCTTAATTTAATCTCGATACTGGTAAGAGTTACCTTGGCAATTATAATAGGCGGTATACTTGGTATGGAGCGTGGAAGGAAAAGTCAACCTGCCGGATTTCGAACGTATATGCTTGTTTGTCTTAGTTCTGCTATGGTTATGATGACAAACCAATATATTGTTCAAATTGCCGGGTATGGTGACCCTGCAAGGCTGGGGGCTCAGGTGGTAAGCGGAATAGGCTTTCTGGGAGCCGGAACAATTATCGTAACACGCAGAAATCAAGTAAGAGGCCTAACTACTGCAGCAGGCTTATGGTCAGCAGCATGTTTAGGATTAGCCATTGGGGTAGGGTTTTACATAGGAGCAATCGTTGTAGGTATTGTAGTATTACTGATAATGACTATATTTCACAAAATTGATAACTGGGTTACATCAAATAATAAGGTGATCAATATCTATGCATCATTTAGTTCTATCGATTATTTTGACAAGTTTATAGAGGCATGCAACGGATTAGGTATGAAGGTAAAAGATATTGAGATAAATAAGGGCATGCTAAATGAGAACAGCGCAGTAGTTAGCATAGTGAATTTGGAGAGTAAAAAACGATTTCTTCATGCTGAAATAATTCAAAAGTTTAGTTCGCTCGAAGGACTTCGCCATATTGAAGAATTATAGATATCCTGTAATATCATCGGTGCTCATCCTCATAATAAAAAGAGAATTAAAGAACAGACCCAAGCCGGCATTGAAATGCCCGTCAAGGGTCTGTTTATCTATCTCTGTAGGATGGTCAGAAGCATAATGGTATAAGCTATCAATACTGTGGCAAATAATGTATTTGTATGTTAAGATAATAGATATTCCGTGGTACAATAAGCTCCATGGAGCTACTGTATTTACCGTATATTCTGCGAGATTGTACTTATACAATGGAGATTGATTCGAAAGCTGAAATCAGATAGGAGAAACATATGATTTACTTACAAAGCTTTACCTTTCCGAACGCTGACAGGGAATATGATTTTATCCTGGGTATTAAAAGAACCTGTTATGACTCGTTTTATCCCTTTAAGATACTATCTCATCATGACCTGGACAGGCTGGATTTTGATACCGTAACCATACTATACGGAGGAAATGGCTCGGGAAAATCCACAGCGCTCAATGTAATGGCGGAGAAGGCAGGACTTTACCGGGATTCCATCTATAATAAATCCAATTTTTTTCCGGACTATGTCAAGCTGTGTGATATGAGTATAGAAGAGTACATTCCGGATAACAGCAGAATCATCACCAGTGATGATGTATTTGACTATATGCTTAATATCCGTAATCTGAATGAAGGAATTGACCGGAAGAGGGAAGAACTGTTTGATGAATATCTGGAATCGAAATACTCCAAGTTTCAGATGAAATCGATGGCAGACTATGAACAATTGAAAAAAGTAAATTTAACCAGACGAAAAACCCAGTCTCGTTTCATCCGAGAGGAATTAATGGACAACGTACGAGAGTATTCCAATGGGGAAAGCGCCTTTCGTTATTTTAGTGAGAAAATCGGTGAGAACGGACTTTACCTGTTGGATGAGCCGGAAAACAGCCTCTCACCAAAGCTTCAAATGGAATTGATGAGCTTTCTGGAGGAGTCGGCACGTTTTTTCGGATGCCAATTCATTATATCAACCCACTCACCGTTCCTGCTTGCTATGCGGGGAGCTAAAATCTATAATCTGGATGAAAATCCTGTTACGGTCCGGAATTGGACAGAGCTGGAGAATGTACGTACTTATTTTGACTTTTTTAAGACCCATGAAAATGAGTTCTCCGGGCACAAGGTTTAATGCTTACTGCGGAAAGATAATACAAAGGAGAGATCAGCAATCAGAAATTTTTGAACTCTTTATACTTTAACCAGGGAGAGGCATACTGGTAGATGATATCAAATAAAAACTGTAGAATACCGGCGTCTGCTCGATTATATGAATAAAGTACAACACTAGTATAAAAACCACCTGAAACGGAATATATTATATGGAAATCTGGTTTCAGGTGGTTTTTTATGCATAGTTCATTAGGAGGGCCGGAACACAGCCAAAGATTATATACTCAACAAACACAGACCTCTGAACGATATGTTAATCCGGAGGCGATCAGTGTTCCCCGGGGATATCGTGTAGAGGTGTATTACCGGGGGCTTGATTCTCCGATCGGGCTGGTAATAACGGATGGCGGAGATATTATTGTTGCAGAATCTGGCATAGCCAATGGGAATCCCCGTGTAGTCAGAATTAGCGGAGGTTCATTGGAGGTATTGGGAGAGGGTTTTAATGTACCCATTTACGGTATTAATATAAGAGGCAGAGATATTTATGTATCCCACAGAGGTACGATATCGATTTTACGGCCGGACGGAGATATCGATAATATCGTCAGCGGGCTGCCAAGCTATGGCGACTATGGCAATAACCGGGTTACCTTTAGCCCGGATAATAAGATGTATTTTGGTCAGGGAACGGTTACGAATTCCGCTATCGTTGGTTTGGATAACAGATGGGTTTATGACCATCCATTTATGCATGATTATCCCGGATCCTATGTCCTGGTGAACGGTGTTAACTACGAGACAGAAAACATATTCATTCCGGCGGAGCGCACCGCCTTGACTGGGGCGTTCCAGCCCTTCGGAGTCCCGATAAATCGCTCGGTCGAATTGGTTGAGAGTACGCTATTGGCTTCCGGCAGTATTCTTCGGGCTAATCCGGATGGTTCCGAGATGGAGCTGGTGGCCTGGGGATTACGTAATCCGGTTCAATTGAAATATGACAGCTTTAATCAGTTGTATATAACGAACCAGGGGTATAATATCCGGGGTAGCCGGCCAATTGCCAACGCACCGGATGAGTTTCAGTTGCTTATTCCGGGCGCCTGGTACGGATGGCCGGATTATGCCGGAGGCGAGCCGGTAAACCAGCCTAAGTTTACACCGGAGGGGGCTGGGCAGCCATCCTTATTATTGGCAAGCATTCCTTCCATTCCGCCGAAGCCGGTTGCCGAGTTTCAAATGGATTCGAATATTATGGGCTTTTCTTTTAATACAAATCCCTCGTTTGGAACAGTAGGCGAAGCATATATTGCGGAATTCGGCTCCATCCGTTATGGAACTACCGGTGAATTAATCCGCTCCGGAATTGGCCATAGAATATCCAGAGTGAATCCGCTGAGCGGCCAGGTCACAACCTTTGCAATTAACAAATCCGGGTTTCCGGCAATTTCTCCTCTGGAGGGAGGACTTGGAAGGCCCACAGATGTAGCCTTTGGTCCGGACGGGGCAATGTATATTACCGACTTTGCCGCAACAACCCTTCAAAATCTGGGCGAATACCTTCCGAATACAGGAGTTATTTGGAGAATTTCCAGAGGATAATGGCTGCAAAGCCTTGATACTTTATGAAAATAAGAGTAAAATCTAAGTAATAAACTAACGAGGAGGGATAGTCATGGATGGCAATACTATATTGTCCGGCGGAGTGGATACTCTGAATGAAATCAAGGAACATCTGCTCGAACTCCACGGATATCAGGCGACATACGAGAATCTGACTGCAGAAGAAGAAAAGCTGGAGAAGAATATCCGGGCAATTGAAAAATCGGTATCGGAGGAGATCGCATCCACTACCAGAAAACGCAGGCAGGAGATTGAGGATGCCTTTGATAAGCAGACGGATAAGCTCAGAGCCAGAATTAAGAAGATTAAGGATAAACGGGATAAACGGAAGGACCTTAAGGTATCGGAACGCATCAGCGAAGAGACGGCTTCCTTAAGGGAGGAGAATCACCGGCTGAAGCTTGAGGCGAAAACCCTGTTCAAGCAGAGACATGTCCCTTCGTATTGCTATACCAGATTGTACTATGCACTATATTATCCGAGATACCTCGTAGACTTAATGACAATTTTATGTACGTTATTATTAACTCTCTTCCTAATCCCCTGCGGGATCTATTTTCTGGTCCTGCCGGAGGAGAGAATCCTATATCTGATTCTGATCTATATTGCTACGGTAATCTTTTTTGGTGGTATCTATCTGTTGGTGGGTAATCATACGAAGGACAAGCACCCTGAGGAGCTGAAGCAGGTAGGCGGGTTAAGAGCCCAGATCAGAGGAAATCTTAAGAAAATCAATGCGATCAAGCGCGATATTAAGAAGGACAGGGATGAAAGCGGCTATGGTCTAGAGAACTTCGACGAAGAGCTTGCCAGACTGAGTAAGGAAGAGGCCGATATCGCCCTCCAGAAGAAGGATGCACTTCTGACCTTTGATAATACCACCAGCCAGGTGATTGCATCAGAAATCAGCGGCCGCCAGGAAGAGAAGCTGGCCGGGCTGAGATCGGAAAATGATTCGGTCTGTGCTGAGGTATCCAAGGCTCAGGACAGAATTAAGGCCTTAACCATCAAAATAGCCAGTGAATATGAGCCATTTATCGGAAAAGACCTTATGACGCTGGACAGGCTGGAGGCGTTGACTAATATAATTCAAGCCGGTAATGCAGCCAATATATCGGAAGCAGTTATCTTCCACAGACAGAACATGAGCTGATCCGGGAAAATTAGTCCAGGGTTAAGGATTTTAGACGGTTAAGGCAATAATTGATTGCCAGACAGATCTGATCTGCCATAGACATAACGATATTCAACCGGGTTGTTTGAAGCAGCATATGATCAAGCAGACCGGAGAAATTAACTATGCCGGTAATAAAGAGATCTCCGACCTCAGGCAGATCCTTATCAACTCCGGCCCCGGGCTTTAAAGGCCCTTCCCCTATGGTTATATAGCCGACATGATCGGATTTTCCTAAAGAGGCATCGATTGCGATGATAAAAGCATCTTCATGAGCTTGGTATATCATTGCAACGGTGTCTTTTAGATTCTTGGCATGGACCGGTTCTTCCAAAGTACCATATACATAGTAGTTAAGATATTTATATTTCGATAGCTTATATCCGATGATAGGACCCAGACAATCTCCTGTCGCCCGATCGGAGCCGATACATAAGAAGATGATTGTTCGGTTGGAGAGAAAGTGCTCCCGCATCAGGTCGGACAGTGTACAACCCAGCTCATAGGCAGTGTTTTTCTCGCTCGAATTGAAGTAGGATATTCTGTTCTTGCTTTTTAAGAAAATGCTCATAATACCTCCGTTAACTTTGGGTGATCTTAGGTTAAGTATTGCCAGAAACGTTAAAAGTAGACATTGAAAGCTCCGGATATTGGGCATCTGATATGCAAAATAGTACTAATTTCGTAGGTAATTTGTGCGGTTAGCCGATTTCCTATCGGAAATTTACCGATTTAATTAATTTTAAGTAGAAATCAGTGGAAAAGTTCTGAGACAACCTTCTCCTGAAACGACAAAACGCATGTCCTACCTATGCTATGATAATCTATATTTTTGGGTTCTATGGTATTTATCAGATGGGATAGGAGCGGGGCATATGATAGAAACGGTTTACAGCAACGATAACGGAGAAGTTAATCGGTCAGGCAGAGTACAGCCAACCTTCAAGATGCCAAAGAATATTCGACAGGTAGGGAAGAGCAACGCGACGAGAAAGATCTATGTAGAAGATTATGTAATGACCTTTATTAAGCAGCTGGCTGGAGAAGATTATTCCACCTGCAGGGTAGCGGTTCTGGTCGGACAGTATGTGAAGCAGGAGAACTGCCGGAGCTTATTTATATACGGAGCCGTAGAGGTCAATGACATCGATACCTCGAATGAGATCGTCTTCTCGAATGATACCTGGACAGCAATCTATGAAAGTATCAAAAAATATTTCGTGGAAGCAGAGATTCTCGGCTGGTTTTTGGGTGGACCAAGCTATATGCTGGAGAATACAGACGGAATTTTAAAGACGCACATTGATAATTTTGCGGGACAGGATAAGCTATTGCTTACCTTTGATAATATGGAGAAGGAAGAGTCCTTCTTTATCTATGAGAATAACCGGTTGTGCAAGCAGGACGGATACAACATATATTATGAGAGAAACGAAGAAATGCAGACCTATATGGTTGAGCATAACCAGCCTCTGAGTAAGGAGGTTGATTATGATGACCGGGTTTCCCGGGATATCCGTACGGTAATTCAGAACAAGAAGCCGGTGACGGAGGAGAACAAGAGTGTTACCCGGCTGATGTATGCTGCGGGAACGCTGCTGGCGGTTATCATTCTGGTTGTCGGAGCGGCGATGCTCAGCAATTATGATCAGATGAAGACGATGCAGAAGGCGCTGGACTCTCTGTCTCGGAATCTGGAAGCGGTAGAGTCAACCTATGTCGGCGATAGCAAGGATCCGGCTGCTAACCGGACCGGCGATACGGTTCCTGTGAAGGAGAATGCTCCTAAGCAGCAGGAACAGTCCTCGAAGGACAGCCTCGATATCAATGTGGTAACCGGTGATGTGAAGCCGCTGGAACAGGATGATAAAAAATCAAACAAGGGTGAAGAGCTGGCAGAGGATAAGAACGATGACCAGGATGCAGCGAAGAACGAAGAGACGGATAAAGCTCCTTCCGAAGCAAAGACAGATAAGGAGCAGGTAAAATATTATACTGTAGTCAGTGGTGACTCCCTGGTAGGTATCAGCTATAAGCTTTATCAATCAGCAGATTATATGTCTAAAATCAAAGAGCTGAATAATATTGAAGATGAGAACATGATTTATATCGGACAGAAGCTGATTGTTCCGTGAATTTGTACATAAAGTATTAAGAATAAGGAAGTATGATATGGATGTATAGTTTGGCTGGTCTCTAAAAACAGAGTGGCTGAGGTATACATCCATTTTTAAAAAAAGTAGTGTCATTACTAGGAAAATGCGGTATAATCACTTTAAAGTAAACAACGGGAGCAGGTTATGGCTAAGGAAACAGGTGAACAAACATTAAGGGATTACGGCAACCGGAA
>JAEYQV010000040.1 GCA_023409835.1 Bacillota bacterium | reverse complement strand
GGTTACCGGTGGTGGACAAGTCGGGCATTCCTGTGCCGGCGGACAGGTTACCGGTGGCGGACAGGTTACCGGCGGTGGACAAGTCGGGCATTCCTGTGCCGGCGGGCAGGTTACCGGTGGTGGACAGGTCGGACATTCTTGTGCCGGTGCAGTCTGAGGAGTGGGGATCGGAATAGGCATCGGTATTTCTTCCGGAGGTGCAGGAGATACTTCCGCACAGGTTACCCCACCGACAAAAGGATAGAGATGAAACTCAAAGCCGCTTCCCGAACTGACATCAAGGGTCCGGAATGTAGCATTTCCGCTGACATGACCTCCGGTCTGATGTGCATGGAACATTGCCTGAGGAGCCAATATACTACCCCAGATCGCTGCAGGGACTTCCATATAGATATGCGCAGCATCTTCAAATACGTAAAGAGTACGATTGGCTAACCTCTCTGCACCCCAAAGTCCATATTTGATATGGGCATTCGGTCCCGTTCTGAATATCACGATGCTGACACTTCCTTCCGGCACATCAAAGCGTAGCTCCTTGTTTAGAAGTCCATTTGGTCGTGCGTCTATGACAAATACATTCTGTGCCGGGTTATTCCCCTTTAAATTCATCACACTGTACTGTGTAGTCACTGTTCCATTGGGTTCCAAGGCGGCAAGGCAATGATGATATAGAGTAATGCTTTCCTCCGCATCAGTGAAAAACCGTCTGACATCCGCCCGGATTCTTTGTGCTGGAATATAACGGGGTACATCGTAGCTTGATATTGCATAATAGCTTCCTCTGTCGCTCGGTCTCCAATACTGGCTTCCTCCGGGAGCCTGATATAATGAACTGAGAACCTGTGCCTGATCCGGCGAACCGTTCTTCCCGATCATATAAGTGCTTCCGCCTGCAGCCCTGAAATTGCCGCCCGCCACAACATGACCGATCACTACCAGCGGACCCTGCATAGCAACATTTCCTCCCACCAGGAATCTGACAAGGTCCGGACTGTATCCGGTTCCTGTTAACTGCAGGTCATTACCATAACCAAGTGTTAAGCCTCTGGGGCTGGCAAAGTTCCCTCCGACAGCCATAGCACCTTTTGTATCTACAATATTATTAGCATCATTAAAAATAATGGCATTAAAGTTTGAAGCTGTTCCAAACGGCTGTCCATTTACATCATACCAATTAATATCCTCATAGGGTACTCCTGCATACGAAACAGAATCATATCTGGTATTATTATACATAAAAACCTCCTTGATTAACGCAATCTTCCTATGCATCAATATTCTCAATTCAGTTTATTCACCAATGGGATAATCGTGCAGGTTTTGGGATTATACATAGATCAAAATATTAAGTATTTACAGGAAAATACATGAAGTGATAGAATATTATATAGAGATAATTCTTCATCTCTGCTTTTTTATTACTGCAGGCTTCAAAACTTAATAAATGATTGGATCAATTGGGCAGGGAGGTGTATGCTTGAGAGAATTAGATTCCTTGGCGATGAGCGCAAAGACGGATCCCTCTGTTATGGAAGAACTTATCCGAAAGAATGTATTATTCATTATAAAATATGCCTCAAAGGTGACTAACCGTTACATAACAAGAAATGATGACGAATGGTCCATCGCATTACTTGCATTCTCACAGGCAATTGAGGGTTATGATTTGGAGAAGGGCAGTTTCCTTGCATTTTCCGAACTCGTGATGAAACGTCGTCTGATTGATTATATCAGAAATCAGGGAAAATATAGCCCAGAGGTCTCGATCGATCCTGTTCTGTTTGATGCAGAGCCGGAAGAAGAGGATGAGAATATCGGAATTAAGGTTGCGGTTAATGAACAGCTCTCAAAGCCGGACAGCAGTGACCTTAAGCTGGAAATCTCAGCTGCTAATCAGGTCTTCCTGGAGTATGGCTTTACCTTCTTTGACTTAACAAGCTGTTCGCCACAGGCGAAGAAAACAAAATCTGCGTGCGCGAAGGCAGTCAATTATATGCTGAAACATCCATTAATAATAAACGAATTAAGAAGTTCTAAGCTGTTACCTATAAAAATAATTGAAAATAATACTAAGATACCCCGAAAAATTCTCGAACGTCATCGAAAATATATAATAGCAGCGATAGAATTACTATCCGGAGGGTATCCATGTCTCGCCGACTACTTGAGTTATATCAGAGAGGAGGATGGTCGATGAAAGCTGTTATAGTAGAGATCAAAGACAAATTTGCCTCCGTTCTTTCTGACGATGGTTGTGTCATAAGAGTTAAGAATAACGGCTATGAAGTTGGGCAGGTAATTCAAATGAATAGCTCAAAGCGAATGCCTGCAAAGAAGCTTATTGCATTTACAGCTTCTGCAGCTGCCGTTTTCTTGATTAGCATCGGCTCCTGGGCATACGCAAGTCCATATTCCTACGTAAGTCTGGATGTCAACCCCTCCATTGAGTATATCGTTAACCGTTTTGACCGGGTACTCCGTGTTACGCCTGTCAATGATGATGGAGAAGAAATACTAAAGGAAATTACATTAAATGGCTTGAAGAATAAAACCATAAAGCAGGCATTAGCAAATACAGTGGAACAGATTTCTGAGGCGGGATATTTTAATGCACCCGAAGAAGGCGGTATCATAATCGCTACCTCTGCGAAGAATCAGGAAAAGGCAGAGGAACTGGCCCAAGCGCTTCAGCTTACCGTTCACGATGAAATTAAACAGAACGGGGAAGAGGTACAAATTAAAGTGATCAGTGTTAACCCGAGCCGGGTGGAAGAAGCACAAGCACTCGGTGTCACACCCGGAAAGCTGAATCTTGTTGAGGATCTGCAACAGTATGCCGATGATCCTGACAGTATTATCCTGGAGGAATGGCTAAATAAGCCGGTTAAAGATATTATGAAAGCCTCCAAAGAGTTTGAGAAGAATTCTAAATCTGCCGATATCAAGACAAAGCCAGATGATAATACACCGTATACGGATGATAAGTCTAAGCGACCTGTTGAACAAGCTTTAGAGAACACTAAGGATAAAGATAAGACTATAAAAGATCAGAATAAAGCTCAGGATAAGACTCTAAAGGAGCAGAATAAAGTTCAGGGTAAGGCTCTAAAGGAGCAGGAGAAAGCTCAGGATAAGGCTCTAAAGGAGCAGAAGAAAGCTCAGGATAAGAATCTAAAGGAGCAGGAGAAAGCTCAGGATAAGAATCTAAAGGAGCAGAATAAAGCTCAGGATAAGGCTCTAAAGGAGCAAAATAAAGCTCAGGATAAGACTCTAAAGGAGCAGAATAAAGCTCTCGATAAGACTTCTAAGATGCCGGATAGAGCTGAAGATAATAAGGCATCTAAGGCACAGGATTTGGACGATAACGGTCCGAAGGAACAGAAGCATAGCAAGCCTTCCGGCAAAAAAACCGAGGGTGACGCAGCTAATGAGCGGTCTACAGTCAATCATTCATCGGATAAAGCTAAAGCTTCTTCAGAACTCAGCCACAAAGAGACAGACAAAGACAATGCTTCCGATCTGGAGATTAGCAAAAATGTTAATAATCTGAATACGGGTACTTCAAATAGAGCTGAATTATCCAATCAGACCGGTGGCAATAATAGCAAAGATAATAATAATAAAAAGATGGCCGAGATGGCCTCTGATGATACAGCCGATGGTATGGCCGCTAATTCAGGGGCCTTATTGGCTGATTCAGCTGAACAGTCTACATCCTCCGAAGCCGAGAATTCTATAGTGAATACAGGTAAAGAAGAAACCCGATCTTCCGGTAATAACAGCAAAGGCTCGGGACAAGCAGGAAATAATTCAAATAAATAACCTCACCAATTACTTAAATTTGTATATATGCTATCCAAGTAAATTGGATAATCCCCCACAAACTAAGAGCCACCGCTTGAACGGTGGCTCTTAGTCAAATCCTAGCATGAATCATGTATTCTCCATTATCTCCGGAAAAGCCCGTGATTAATGATTCTTCGTCAGGTATTGTTCAAACTCTTGGATATTATCCTTGTTTCCGACAACTACAATAACATCCTCCTCGCTCAATGTAAGATCCGGTGTTATTTCTGTTGTAGTTTTTCCGTTATGCTCCAGAGCAATAATATTCAGCTTATATCTGTTACGGATGCCGGAATCCATAACGGTTTTTCCGGCCATCTTATAGGTCAGCTTCAATTCGGAGATGGAGATATCATCATTGAGAGCAATATAATCCATAAGTCTGGAGGACATTAATTTGTTGGCCAGACGAATTGCCATATCATGCTCCGGATAGATTACCTCTGCTCCAAGCTTCTCAAGAATAATCCCCTGTTCGACACTGAAGGCCTTAGCAATTACCCGCGGTACACCCATGCTTAAAACATTAAGAGTCGTAAGGATGCTCACATCAATCTTCTCGCCGATACATACGATTACGGTACCGCAATTCTGTATTCCGGCTTCCTCTAGGGTTTCCTTATTCAGCTCTCCTACCACAAATGCATTCTCTGTGTAGTTACGGATCTGTTTAATCTTGCTCTCACTGCTGTCAAGGACTAATACCTCTTTCCCTGCCTGTGCCAGTGTCGATGCAAGAGCGAAACCGAAACGTCCCAATCCTATAATACCAAATTCGATTGCCGGCTTATGATGTAGCATCTTATTCCCCCTATCTGATGGAGTTCTAATTTCGAACAAACGATTTCATTTACCGATTTATAGTTCTTCCTTCTTGCCAATATAGAGCTTGACCTTATCAATTCTCTTATGCTTTATACTCACCAACCGAAATACCAGATGATCTATCTCAATGGTTCTGTCATCCTTCTCCTGAGGTATAGATCCAATCTCATCGATCAGGTAGCCTGAGATTGTATCATAATTATCAGAATATAGGTCTAGATCCAGTCGGTTATTTAACTCGTCAAGAGTTACCAGACCATCGATCAGATAGGTGTTCTCATCCAGTTTCTTGATTTTAACTGCTTCAGGATCATATTCATCCTCGATATCTCCCATAACCTCTTCCACCAGGTCCTCCATTGTAACGATTCCGGAGAAGCCTCCGTATTCATCAATCAATACAGCAATTTGCTTCTTTGATTGTTGAAGCTCCCGGAATAAATCCCTGGCAATTTTGCTTTCCGGTACAAGATAGGGTTTGCGAAGGATGGATTTTATATCAATATTGTCAAATCCATTGGTAATGGCCTGCTTTAAGAAGTCCTTAATAAACAGGATTCCGATAATATTATCAATGTCCTCTTCATATACAGGGATTCTGGTGTATTTTGAGTTGATCAGATCTGCCATATATTCATCTCTGGGCCCTGTAATATCAATAGCAAATACGTTAACTCTTGGTGTCATTATTTCTTTAGCGGTTTTATCATCAAATTCCATGATGGAATTAATCATTTCCCTTTCCTTCTGATTCAGGACTCCATGTACCTGCCCTTCCTTCACAAGAGACTTGATCTCCTCCCTGGAAAGCATCTCTTCCGTATTGCCTTCATTCATTCCAAAGGGTTTTGTAAATAGATTGGTAGAGAAGGTCAAAAGCTTAATGAACGGAGAAGCAATCCATGAAACTGCTCTTACCGGTTTAACGCAGAACATACTGATTGCTTCCGGTTTCTGAAGTGCTATTCGTTTCGGTACCAATTCTCCAAATACCAGTGTAAAATAGGATAAAATTAAAGTGACAGATATCAGTGCCAGCTGCTGCCCATATGCAATATCACGCTTTTCAAGCCATTGTCCAACCGGATCGGATAATCCGGTTGCCGCTGATGCACTGGAGAAGAATCCGGCAAGTGTAATAGCAACCTGTATTGTTGAAAGGAACTTCGTTGGTTCATCCAGAAACTTCAATACCAGCTTCGCACTATTCTTTCCTTCATCAGCTAATTTTCTGATCTTATTTTTGTTAACAGATACCATCGCCATCTCAGCGCAGGCAAAAAATGAGTTTACCATCGTCAAGAAGACAAGTATAAGTATTTGAACTAGTAATTGATCAGGGTCAGGGTCTGCATCCATTGTAAAAAAACCTCCATTTTTATTTATCAAAAGTGTGTTTGTAAGCTTGCCGCATAAACTTGTTTATGCTGCACGTACGGTATATTATATCATAATCTTATAGAATGTCCATAATCTTTCGCTCGTATGCTTGCCAGCAAACTGGCAGTTTACATACGCTTTCGTATATCATGAACATAAAGCATGTTCATGGTCTTCGCTCCGCTCGTATGCTTGCCTGTAAGCTGGCAGCTATATGAAAAAGTGCTCTGATCCTCATAGGAAGTTCATAGCACCTCTTTCGTCTTTCTATAGATACTTCTCAAGTCCTAATTTGCCAGAAAAGTCTCCAGCCTTTTGATACTATCACGGTTTCCAACAACTACAATATAATCACCTTGGTTCAGTACCTGATCCGGTGTGATGTCAGTTCTGGTTTCACCGTCATGCTCCAGTGCGATGATGTTCAGGTTATACTTATGCCTGAGATTTGACTCAAGTACGGTTTGCCCGGATATTTTAGAGGTCAGCCGTAGCTCTGTTATTGCAATCCCTCCGCGAAGCTCAATGGTTTCCATAATATTTGTATTCACCAGCTTATTCGCTAGGCGTACAGCCATATCATTCTCGGGGTAGATTACCTCTGCCCCGATCTTCTCAAGGATTAAGCCCTGCTCATAGCTCGCCGCTCTGGCAATTACTCTGGGGACCTCCATGCTGATAACATTTAATGTGGTCAGTATGCTGACATCGATACTGTCTCCAATACAGATAATAACGGTTGCGCAATTCTGAATTCCGGAATCCATCAGAGTCTCTTTATCAAATGAGCTTACGACAAATGCATTCTCGGTGAGATGCCTTACCTGCTTTACTCTGCTTTCAATCGTATCTATAGCGATAATTTCTTTGCCTGCCGATGCCAGTGTTTTGGTAAGGGCGATCCCGAAGCGACCCAGACCGATTATACCGAATTCGATGATAGATTTATGATGTAACATTTTATCCTCCTTAATTGATGCATATAAATAATAAGTATATTTGCACTAACCGATGGTTATGGTTTCTTCTGAATAGCTAACATTAGACATCGGCCTGAAATACCACATCGATGCGATAGTCAGCGGTCCGAGCCGTCCGATGAACATGGTGAGTATCAGTATTATCTTGCTGGCATAATGCAAGTCAGGCGTAATGCCTGTTGATAATCCAACTGTACCAAAGCCTGATACCACCTCAAATAACACCTGGAGGAAGGTTGCCTCAGGTTCCAAAATACTGATGATAAAGGTATTTGTAAATACTACCAGGGAAGCTAATAAGCAGATGATAAACGCTCTGTAGATAATATCCGTCGGTATCTTCCGCTTGAAGCTGTTGCAATGCTGGTTAGTGGATACACTATAGGCACTTTTCAGCATAATATAGGCTGTTGTCGTCTTTATACCGCCACCGGTAGATCCGGGAGATGCTCCGATGAACATCAGTATTACCATGACAAAAAGTCCCGCATTTGTGTATAGACCTATGTTATCCGTAGTAAAACCGGCTGTTCTTGTCGACGTGCTTAAGAAAAAGGCAGTCAGCCAGGAGATATCCTCCGTTAATTTAAGCAGCAGCGTACCTGACAGCAGGAGGAATAATGTCATCGTTATTACGGTCTTCGTATGAAGGCTGAATTTCTTAAATCTACGCTTATGAGCAATCTCCTTAATCACAACAAAGCCCAAGCCACCAAAGATAATCAATCCGGCTGTCGTCAGATTTAATAGTACATCACTTTTATATTCCATCAGATTCTTAAAGTCACCCAATATGTCAAAGCCTGCATTATTAAAGGCGGATATGGAATGGAATATGCTGATACCGACCGCGTCCCAGAAGGGATAATGCTTGGAGAAAACGATAAAGCTTAAGATTCCACCGGTAGTTTCGAAGCATATGGTTACTAAAAGAATAGATTTCACCAACTTCACGATGCCCTTCATTGTATCAAGGTTCAGTGCTTCCTTCACCAGTATTCTATCCTTCATGGTAACCTTTTTCCTTGCCAGGAGAATAAAGCTGACTCCGACTGATGCAACTCCAAGGCCGCCGGTCTGTATCAGGATCGCAATAACCGTCCTTCCGAACACATTATAGGTATCCCCGGGATCCACAGTAACCAATCCGGTTACGCAGACAGCACTTGTCGATGTAAACAAGGCATCGATAAAGCGAACGTCCACCCCCTCATTATGCGAGATTGGGAGGAATAGGAGAAAACCTCCAAGGAAAATTACAAATGCAAAGCCCAATACAAGAAACCGCCCCGGACGCATTTTTTTCAAGAAATTCATAATTAATTCTCAGTCCTCTTTATATATTAATTTTCATGTGTTTTCATATTCCAAGATATTACCAACACCATAATATGTAATTTTATCATAGGAGTTTTAAAATTGATATCATAAAATCCTATGTTGGCATTAAGATTGTGTTAATATGGTCTGATATTGATAAAAGAAACCCATTCGTTTATAATCATAATTGAAAATAAAACAATCCAGCTTTCGCTGGCAGGAGGATCCTTATGGAATTGTTTTTAATAACCGAAGATGATGCCCAGATCCGTAATTTCATAAACTTTTCATTACAATCCCAGAACTATGAGTGTATGGAGGCTCATAATGGCAACGATGCCCTAAAGCTTTTACAAACACATAAATTCACAGCTGTAATATTGGATCTGGGTCTACCGGACATGGACGGTGTCGAGCTGATCAGAAGGATACGGGAGCATTCCAATATCCCTGTGATTGTCGTATCGGCACGTGATCAGGATAACGATAAGGTGGAAGCACTGGATGCCGGTGCAGACGACTACCTTACAAAGCCCTTCAGTGTGAAGGAACTGCTTGCCCGAATTCGTGTTGTATTAAGGCATAATAAATCCTCTCAGGAGCCCTCCACGATATACAAGGTAGCCGATCTGGAGATAGACCTGGATAAACATAAAGTCACTCTCGGAGGAAAGGAAATCCACTTTACCCCAATGGAATATGAGGTATTAACTCTGTTAGTAAAGAATGCCGGTAAGGTTCTTACCCATAATTTTATTCTTAAGGAGGTCTGGGGAGCTTATCTCGAGTGTGATACCCAAACCCTCAGAGTCTTCATGGCAAATATACGAAGAAAGCTTGAGAAGAACCCTGCCGCACCAAGATACATACTCACTGAAGTAGGTGTAGGCTACCGATTTGCAGACGAGTAGCTATCTGCTTAAGCAGAAGCGGAAGGTGGCTCCTCCCTCTTGGTTGTTCTTAACCGAGATGGTTCCCCCGTGATGGTTGACAATCTCCTTACAGATTGCCAGCCCCAGGCCCATTCCGCGAATTCCGTCCATTCTGGTACGATTGGAAATGTAGAAGGAATCGAAGATCCTTGGCAGATCTTCCTCTGTGATACCGCTTCCATGATCGGAGATCTCAAACCAGACAAGCTCCTCTTCCGGATATACCTGAACCTTAATCTCGTCGGTCGGAGACGAGTGCTCGATTGCATTATTGATCAGATTAATCAATACCTGTTCGATCAGCTTCCCGTCCATCGGTACAAATAATACCTCCTCCGGTACGTTGATGGTTATAGTTCTACCGGGAAAATACTTTTGGGAGCGAGCAACTGCGCCGGCTACAATCTCTTCTACCGCTTCCTTCTGCATATGCACTTCCATCCGGTCTTCCTGGATTCTCGTCAGATAGAGAATATTCTCCACAAGCCTCATCAGCCAGCTAGATTCCTCTTGAATCTCATCTGCCAGCTTCAAGCTATCCTTCATATTCTCCTTATGCCGGATCATTTCTGCTGCACCGGAAATTCTGGTAAGCGGCGTCCTAAGGTCATGGGATATCGATCGTAAGAGATTACTTTTATATCGTTCCCTCTCTGCTGCAATTCTAGCTGTTTCCTTTTCCCGGATTAAAAGAATGCGTTCCACGGCTTTCGTTATCTGGATCATAATAGAATCCAGTAAGAATCTGCGCTCCTCTTCCAGCTGTTCCATTTCCTTTGGCAGGCATAGGAAGCCGGCTGTTTTCTCTTGATACCTGACCGGTATGGAATAATATCTCGCCAGAACATCATTGATATTATTAACGTCTATATTACCCGAAGTAACTTTATTACTTTCTTTTCCTGCGGAAAGTCTGACTGAAGTGTTGTTTCTGACCCCCATAACAATACAGGAAACATCACAGTCAAACAGATTCATCAGATGATGCGCCGCTACTGTAAAAGCCTCCTGAATCTCACTCGGTTTCGCTAAATCACTCGTTATTTGATAAAGAATACGGGACTGCTTCTCATGCTTATCAGACAGCTCCTTCGAACGAATCAGCTTATTTGTCTGCATACTCGTAATAACGGAAGCAAACAACATCACAAAAAAGGTAATGATATGTTGGCTATTAGCTACCTTTAGGGAATAAATCGGTACGGCAAACAAGAAGCTGAATGACATTATTGATAGGATTGACGCAAGAATCCCATAAACATATCCTCTGGTCAGCAAAGAAGTAATCAATACCGAAACTATATAGATTACCAGAATATTATCTACTGTAAATCCGGTTTTCTTCAACAGAATAAGGAGAAGTGTTGTAAGTAAATTGGCCGTTATCGTAATGATAGAAAGCAGGAATATATTATATCTCTTATTATTATTTCCCTTCATTCTGATTTCTCCTATTTATTCAAGGTTTTAAGTATCTTGCAGATGGCATCAATATCTTCATCCGACAGGTTTGAGATGTCATCAATCTTCTTCTTAATCAGATCAATCGTTTCTTCCTTATAGCTCTTCATCTCATGACGAAGGAAATAGCTGGTTATTGTACTGGTAATCGAACCGATGAGTCCTATTCCAAAGATCATCAGAATAGCTGCAATCAATCGTCCCAGACTGGTAGCGGGTGAGAGATCTCCATATCCTACCGTGGTAGCAGTAACAAACGCCCACCAAAGGGAATTGCCAAAGGACATCCCTTCTGTATACATGATACCGATTGCTCCGAACAGGATTGCAATAATCGTCAGTAGTATAACATTCTTCAATCCATTTGTATTGAAGAATATCCTGACCTTGCGAACAGCTTTCTTTGGAAAGGCACCAATGATATTGAAACGTGCCAGCTTAGCAAGCCTGGTAATCCGAAATATACGGAAGGCCGAGTTGAATGGCAGTATTGCAATTAAATTAAATATATTCTCTCGGATATACAGCTTCTTATTATCTGATTTAAGCAGTCTGATTAGATAATCCAAAGTCAACACCGCCAGAATTCCCCAGTCCAACCAAACCTGCCAAGAAGTCAGTCCCTGATAAAGATCAATAACAGCAAGAGTTGTTCCTGTTAAGGCAAGAACACAGATAAAATATTCATAGCCCAGATGCTTTCTGACCCTTTTCTTTTTTTGCCGGGTAAGTGCCAGTTTTGCTTTCTTCTCAATCTTTGATATTTTGATATCATTTCCCATAGAACTCGCTCCGCTTTCCTCTGCAAGTGTGGTATTACCGATTAGTATCTGAAAATATTTCCATCTCCCTTGTATTATACAAGTATAGCATATTAAGTCAAGGATACTTTCCTTAACATAGGAATATGCTTTACTTTTGGTCAAAAGTTGCTGAGTAAGGCTGAAAAGCTTCCGTATGTTCATAAAAAATGTTTATATATCTTTCCAATAATCTAACGCAAAAGAAAAAGGAAGCCTATTCAATCAAAATAGACTTCCCGAGTAGTGCGGATAACAGGAATTGAACCTGCACGGTCTCCCACTAGATCCTAAGTCTAGCGCGTCTGCCAGTTCCGCCATATCCGCATAATATATTATCTGATACATACTTACCGAGTGAGACATCCGGGATTCGAACCCGGGACACCTTGATTAAAAGTCAAGTGCTCTACCGACTGAGCTAATATCCCATAAATATATATCCTATTGAAATACTTAAGATACTATTCACGGAATCACTAAAACAAATCTAGCTGCCAAGCATGGAGCACTGATATTGGTCTGGTGCATGTTACCTTTTCATATCTTAAATATTTATGGCTGGGATATTATCAGCCTTAGACTTACTCGCAGACTGGGCAAGCCCAGTTTTTCGCTTCAGCCTCTTTCTTCGATATACATATTATCTCAACTGCTGGGCAAGCCCAGTTGCTGGGATAGTTGATATACTTACTCGCAGACTGGGCAAGCCCAGTTTTTCGCTTCAGCCTCTTTCTTCGATATACATATTATCGAAAAACTGGGCTAGGTGGATTCGAACCACCGGGATGCAGGAGTCAAAGTCCTGTGCCTTACCGCTTGGCGATAGCCCAATAGTGAAAATGAAAAGTCTTTTCAATGAAAAGCTTTTCATCTTCTATAGGGTGGGTAAAGGGATTCGAACCCTTGGCCTCCAGAGCCACAATCTGGCGCGCTAACCAACTGCGCTATACCCACCATAATTTAATTGTACTACATCATCCTCTCATCCTATAAAATTACACCATAAGATGAAAAAACGTGCCAGAAGGGATTCGAACCCCCGACACATGGCTTAGAAGGCCATTGCTCTATCCAACTGAGCTACTAGCACATATTTGGTTAGATACTGTGGTATTCTTTGACCTTACCACATATCAAGCGGGTGATGGGAATCGAACCCACGTATCTAGCTTGGAAGGCTAGTGTTCTACCATTGAACTACACCCGCATAATTATATTTATTTTTTATTCTGATCTTCTGCAATAATATTTATTCAGAGATACTTTTGCTTACCGACTAGGCTAAACAATCGGGGTGACAGGATTCGAACCTGCGACCTCTTGATCCCAAATCAAGCACTCTAGCCAAGCTGAGCCACACCCCGATAGCTTGTGCATTTTCAAGGCTTTTGCTCGTTCCAGCCGTGACGCAAGATTTATTATATAATAGCATTCCCATATTGTCAACATCTTTTTGATATCTTTTTTCATTTTTAAAATTCATAATTCTTAGGAAAATCAGCACTTACAGGGTATTTTATCCTTCCTCTTCCATATAATACCTGAGTCTCAATCATGGTAATAATTCAGGGTGAAATGTGCTTCGCCCTGGGGATCAATCTCCATGATAATAAAGGTCGGAATTCTGCCATATTGCCTGGGTAGTGCCAGGCTTCCCGGGTTAATTGCCCATACCTCATCCTGTAAATCAATCATAGGCACATGGGTATGTCCAAACATAACGATATCTGCTTTATTCCTCTTGGCTGCTTCCTTCAAGTTCCAGGTCCCGGAATTGACACCATAGCGATGGCCATGTGTCAACATAATATAGTATTTACCCAGAAGAATCATCTTCTCCTTGGGCAGATGATTGAAAAAGTCGTTGTTGCCGGATACCATCTCCTTAGGACAGGGTACGATTGCATTGATATATTCTTCTCCGCCTTCAAAATCCCCCAAATGTATCAGCAGGTCGATCGGGCCTATACGTTGAAGCGTATTGAACAGAAATTGTTCTCTTCCGTGGGTATCACTTATAATCAAAACCTTCATTTGATATCTCCCGATAATACTATAATAGCTTTAGAATTACTTCTTTCATGGCTCGCAGAGCCTTTCCGCGATGGCTGATCTCGTTTTTCTGCTCCGGAGACATTTCCGCTGTGGTACATTTATATTCCGGGACATAAAAGATCGGATCATAACCGAAACCATTGGTACCGCAGATCCGGTCAGCAATATACCCCTCAACAGTACCCCTTTTTGTAATCACATCCCCATTTGGGAAGGCACAGGCAATCACGCAGACGAAGCGGGCACTCCTTGCTTCTCCGGTCACATCCTTCAGCTGATCTATTATATATTGGTTTTTAACGGAATAGGGGGTATCTACCCCGAGGAATCTTGCTGAATATACACCCGGAGCTTTATCCAGATAATCCACTTCGATGCCCGAATCATCTGCAAGAACTACTTCCCCGGTTAATTCCGATACAATCCTTGCTTTTATTATCGCATTTTCTTCAAACGTTGTGCCGTTTTCTTCAATATCCGGATTTAAGCCTGCATCCTTCAATGAGAGCAGCTCTAGGTCTAAATTCTTCAGTATAGCTCTGATTTCATCCATTTTACCTTCATTTGAGGTTGCAAAAATAATCTTATTCATCTTGTCTCCTAAGGTCGTCTGTTATTCTACCGGCTAAATTCCTGATAAGAACGCATAATCCCGTTATAGATCCCCTGCGCTATCTTCTGCTGATTTTCCTCCTTCAGCAGATACTTCAGGTCCTTAGCATTCGTAATGTAGCCTGTCTCTACAATGATCGCAGGTACCCTTGCATTATTCAGTATGAAAATATCATCATCCTGTTGCTTCATTATGCCCCTCTTTTTGAGGGAAGTTGTCAGTGCTAATTCTTCGCTGAAAATATTAGCAAACTGCTCATTATTTACCTGCTTATAATTTGTATCATAATAATAGATCTCGGTACCACTTGGTTCTGTCGAAACACTTGCATTACAGTGGATACTGATAAAGAAATCACAGTCTACGGCATTCGCCAGTTCCACACGAGGCCGTAAAAATACCTTATCATCCATAAGTCTAGTATAATAAACTTTGATATTCTCTTTGTCAAGTAGTTCTTTCAGCTGCAGTAGGATCTTTATATTTATATTCTTCTCATATATTGACTCGTCCCTGGAAAGAGCTCCGGCATCCTTGCCGCCATGACCGGCATCGATTACAAGGATTTTGCTATATACATCCGAGGGCTTCTTAAGTCCGATATAATAATATTCGTCATCCTCTTCTATGATATGTGCATATACGGTGTCCAGTTCCAGAAGAAGCTCTGTATTATATACTTCCCTATCACCGTAATAATGATCTGTAATAGAGATTCCATGTACAACGTCCGCTCCGTAATCTCTTTTGATAAGGGTTTGTTCGGTTCCGTCCTTCGAATCGATTTTTACCTCCTCATATTCTTCGTAGACCGGAGCTCCTACGAAACTATCCTTCCGATTAATTCTGCCTATGTAACTGCTGTCAATATGACTATTTTGTGATCCTGTCAATGTAATCCTGATACACCTTGTAAGATAAAGATCCTCCAAGGAAATTTTCAAATCCGAAACCTTTGGCTTTTTTATTATCAGTACCTTCTCCCCCAGCCGGTTGATCCGGTTGATGTCCGCAGTTATAAGCTTACCGGATAATCCGGAATCCTGCTTATTATAATCCTTCTCTTCCGATTTTGTAACCTGTACGGGAGCAGGTGTAATTCCAGTTGCTTCAGGGTGTTCTGCTGTCGGCTCAAGATCCTTCACCGAAGCAGCCTCCGCACTGTGCACTCTTGTTATGGAAAGCTTATTATACTGGTTCAGGGTATACGATAAAGTAATTACTGTAAGCATTAATGCTACACTTTGCAGTGCCAGCTTCTTCAGCAGATTATTATCCATACGCTTCCTCCCTTGATCAGTATATTTCGGCATAGTTCTACAAATAAGTTTAATATAGTAAAGATTATATAATAATATCTATTTATTCACAATAACAATTTATGTCTGTCATGATAATTCCTTTTCTTAAGAGACCGATTGCTAATGTTCATTCTTGCAATCTTCCAGAAATATCTATATAATGAGATTATATTATATAGGTTTCGCTATTCTGCCGAGGAGAAGGAGAATAAACATGAATGATATCAACTACATATCAATCAAGCAGAAGGACGGCTATGTTACAACTTTATCGCATTTTAGCTGTCCGAAGAAACCGCTTGCAAGTATTCTGATATTGCACGGTATGGCAGAGCATCAGAAGCGTTATTATATGTTTGCCAATTATCTTGTTGACAAGGGTTATGATGTATATCTGTATGACCATAGGGGACATGGCACAGATAAGAAATTAAGCGATCTGGGATTCTTCGCAGCCTCAAAAGGGTATCAGCTTGTTGTGGAGGATGCAATTAATGTAAGCAATTATATCGAGCAGAATAGCCAGAGTAAAAAGTTATTTCTGTTAGGTCACAGTATGGGATCCGCGATTGCCAGAAACATAATTCTGACCAATGATAGATATAACGGTGTTATATTAATCGGTACCCCTAATCCTTCCAGATTTATGGCCTTGTCCGGTCTCTTCTTAACCTCGGTGGTTAAGAAATTCAAAGGACCAAAACACATTTCACCTTACTTAAGTAATAAGATGTTCGGTGGAAAGAAATATACCCGCCTGTCAGATCGTACCGCCTTTGACTGGCTATCCAGAAGCCATACGATAGTCGGAGCCTATATACATGACCCTTATTGCGGATTTACCTGTACTTCGTCCTTTTATCATGACCTGCTTAAACTGATTAACAACGCAACGAAAAAAAATCTGATGAAGCAGATTAAGAAAGAGCTTCCTCTATTTGTCATCAGCGGCGAGAAGGATCCGGTTGGCGGTTATGGCAAGGATATCAAGAAACTACTTGCAGCTTATAAGAAAATAGGCTTTTCTAATGTTACCTCTAAGCTTTATCCTGAATGCAGACACGAATTACTGAATGAACTGAATAATGATGAGGTTTATAATGATATTATCCAGTGGCTATCCAAAAGAGTATAAATAAGGACGCATCGATATTAACTTTTAGGTTAGGAATCGGTGCGTTCCTTCTTATGAACTAAAAAGGACGGAAGGGTTGTTGTATTTTCATACCCTTCCGTTTACATTTTTAAATAACACTAGCTAATCTCTACTTGACTGTTTTAGGCGGCTTCGGTCCCATATACTGATAATAATAGGTTTTAATCATTCCGTTATATATTTTTCTGTTTTTATCTGCTTGCTTACCGATATATTTCTGAGCATCTTCGTAAGAAGATATAATATAATAGGACCAGGAATCCAATGACCCGAACACCTTACCGATTTCCTTATATAACTCCGGCAAAGCCTTCTGATCCTCTAATCGTTCCCCATAAGGAGGGTTTGTGATAATAAAACCATATTTTTTACTACTGCTTAATTCCTTTACCGGCTTCTGCTGGAAATGAATCAAATGATCCACTCCTGCCAGTCTTGCATTCTGTCTGGCAGCTTTTATAATTTCACCATCCAGATCATAGCCTTGAATAGTCATTTCAATGTCCCTTCGTTCCAGATCTTTCGCTTCTTCCCTGGCTTTATCCCAAGTATCCTCAGTAAAAATGGTATTCCAGGTCTCTGCCAGAAAGCTTCTCTTTACTCCGGGTGCAATTCTAGCTCCAAGCATCGCAGCTTCAATCGGAATCGTACCGCTTCCGCAGAAGGGATCAACCAGAATTCTGTCCTTATTCCACGGAGTAAGCATGATCAACGCTGCAGCCAAAGTTTCCGTAATCGGCGCTTTACTTGTTAATTTACGGTATCCCCTACGATGGAGAGATTCCCCTGAGGTATCAAGACTAACCGTTACCTCATCCTTCATAATTGTAACTCTGATTGGGAAGGAGCTTCCGCTTTCTTCGAACCACTCAATTTTATATTTTAATTTCAATCTCTCAACAATTGCTTTTTTCATAATTGATTGGATGTCGGACGGACTGAACAATTTAGAATTCACCGAATTAGCCTTCGCCACCCAGAATTTACCGTCTACAGGGATAAACTCCTCCCAAGGGATGAGTTTAGTATTCTCAAATAGTTCATCAAAGGTTTCCGCATGGAAGGTAGCAAGCTTAATCATAACACGCTCTGTTGTTCTCAGGAACATATTAGCCCTTGCACATACCAGATTATCTCCGGTATAGCTTACCTTACCGTCCTCTACCTTTGTTATTTCATATCCTAAATCCATTATTTCACGTTTCAAAACTGACTCAAGTCCAAAATGACACGGTGAAATATATTCTAGTTGGTTCATTCCTACCTCCGGGCGTTCTCCGCATTTCATATTTTATCATAGTAATTGTAAAGCTCTTTTCATCTCTAGTCAATGAACTTTTGACCAAGTCTAATATCCCTTATCCAATTTACCGCGATATGCATGGATTCCACCATATAAACTCTTAATATTGTAACCGTCTTTAATTAAGTCCCTGGCTGCCATTAAACTTATGTGACCTCTATCGCAATAAAAAACCAGGAGACTATATCGTCTAAGACCGGCTTTTTGCTCCTCTAGATCTTCATAAGGTATATTAACAGCCGAAGGTATATGCCCTGCTTGATACTCATCCCTGTCTCTTAAATCAATAATAATTACATTGTTTTTACCGATATAGTTGGCTATTTCATTCGTACTAATTGTTTCAAAAGACATCTCTGTACTTTCACTCCCTTCTTTTCGATAGGAATTATATATTCTCCCCTATATTATATTCAGGAACGACTTTATTGCTATCTACAAAAAGCGATTTCAACTGCCAGAATATTATCATGCAGATGCGATTGAACACTTATTCTTATGAATCAATATGAAGGCTTCCTAGTTCTTTTATGTTTAAAAAAGCCCCTTCTTGTGAAGGGGCTTTCTGCTAGTAATTAATAGTTATTGTCTAAATCATCAAGATCCCTGAAATTGTTTCTGGATGAATCTCTTGAAGAATCTCTTGAGGAATCCCTTGAGGAATCTCTGGATGTTGAATCGTTGCATCTTGTACCGGAAGCGTTACGGCTCGATCCGGTTGTATAGTTGCTTGTACCGGCATTTCTGCTTGAATTGGTGGTTGTATTGCTTGTTCCGGCATTTCTGCCAGTGTTCGCATTACTTGTACCAACATTATTATTACTGGTGTTTGCATTTCTGCTAGTGTTTGAGTTACTAGTTCCTGTCGTATTTCTTACATTAGAAGTGTTGCTGTTTCTGGAATTATTGTTGCTTGTCATAGAATGGCCTCCTAATAATAATATATAAATTTTATTACAGCCTTATTATTAGCTATTTTATACGAAATATGCATTCAAAAGCCGTTTGAAATAATTTATATAGATTATTTTTCCATTCTATATTTCTCTTCTTCCTATGGCAAGGTATCACAAGTATGCTTCCTTTTCATTTAGTAATTGAGCATGGTTTTTACGAAATCCTTTCCGTATTTTAATCTTGCATATTAAGAATTTATGTATTATAATAAATAAGTGTCCGGATGAATATGCTGGACATATAACCCCTTATTAATTATTTATACTCCCCTCATCGAAACGACCGCCTGGCTCCCCCTGGCGGTCGTTTCACTTGTATATATATCATAAAAGTTAATTTATAGGTCTACCCGTCATGTACTCCTGCATGCTTTCTTGTCTAATTCTTATAAATGAAAAAGCCGTTTGAATAACAAACGGCCTTTGAATCAAAAACAAAAATAAAATCAGTCTATCGTCTCCTAAACAGAGAGAATAATAGAAACATTAATATGACAGGTACCGCAAATACATATAAAAGACTTAATATTACTCGTCCAATAGAGAATAGTATCAGCAGGACTAAAATAAACACGAACATCAATATTAGCTTGTGATACCATTTCTGGCCGGTAAAGAACATTCCTCCTCTGTTTGTTCCATTTCTATGATTGCTCTGCCTATTATCTCTCTCGTCTCTTGTGCTCTCCGTATTGCTGTAATATCTGTCTCCGGAGTATCCCTGACCATATACTGTTTTACCTTTCTCTTTAGCAAACCTTTCCGACTCAATAATGGTCTTTGCAATCAAACGGGGATTACCCAGTTCGTTTAATACAGCTTCTTCTCCGTTACTGGAATGTGTACTGATGTATTCGTCATAATACCTAATATTTTGTTCTATAATATCTGGGCTAACTTCACCCTCTAGGGCCTGTCTCAATATATCCAGGAACTCTCTTTTATTCATGCCACAATTAGCCTCCTTTGCCCCATTCTAACATAATAATATCGTTGCGTAAATTAAATATTAATTAGTTTTTCCTTATCTTTTCCTAAAGTCATCCGATTTACTAAAAAATGTGCCAACATACGAAGTATGCAGCACACTCAAGATAATATAAACTTCTACTCATCTTTTGATATTAAAATAGCTCTTAATCCAGTAATGGAGCGTGATTCAGAGAATCCCAACGATTGACAGAGAGCCGGATAAAAGGATAAATCACCATAGAAAAAAAACGTGTGCGATGCACACGTAATTAATATGACGTGTGCTAGAGGATTCGAACCCCCGACCTTCTGGTCCGTAGCCAGACGCTCTATCCAGCTGAGCTAAGCACACATGATGTTCCAAATATAAACCACAAAGAAACAGCTTATGTTCTTTGTGGTCGTAAATAAATAATGCCGGCGACCGGAATCGAACCGGTACGGGAGGTTAGTCCCGCAGGATTTTAAGTCCTGTGCGTCTGCCAGTTCCGCCACGCCGGCATCAATGGGACCTATAGGGCTCGAACCTATGACCCTCTGCTTGTAAGGCAGATGCTCTCCCAGCTGAGCTAAGA
>JAEYQV010000030.1 GCA_023409835.1 Bacillota bacterium | reverse complement strand
CCCGGGTGATTGCAAAAATCAAACCGGATAATCATAGATCCGTGAAGGCCTTTGAAAAAGCCGGATTTCAGTGCAAGAAAGAGCTGGACAATTTAAAGCTATTCCATATCTCGCAGGAGGATTATATAAGGCAACAGCTCCAGTCTTGATTATGCTCCGTCTGCTGATTAATAATAATTAGGTTCAAAACAATTAGAAGCTTATATTAGCTTCGTTATGTGTTGTTTATGCCGCCGCTTGGCGGCGGAATGGAGAAAAGAGTGAAAGATTTTTAAATCTTTCACTCTCAAAGTTTATGCCTGCGTCGTCCTCGGCACAAACTTCAAATGCGCATAGATCGTGCGCAGGAATGAGAGGTAAATATGAAAAATTCCTTCTCGATTGGTGAAATATCCTCATTGCTGAATATTCCGAAATCTACTCTCCGCTACTGGGAAAGCGAGGGTCTGATTACTATGCCCCGAGACAATTCAAATAATTACCGGAAATATTACCCCGGTTCTGTATTTACCATCTCTGACCTTGCCCATTACCGTTGTCTCAGAATGTCT
This sequence comes from Bacillota bacterium, assembly GCA_023409835.1. Lineage (GTDB taxonomy): Bacteria > Bacillota > Clostridia > Lachnospirales > Lachnospiraceae > Mobilitalea. The sequence continues at coordinate 8,169 of JAEYQV010000030.1, read as the reverse complement.
TTGGAGGATATGAAGAAGCTCCCCCATATGACCCCGGGTGAACTGTCCGGTACACTGACCTCATTGGATCAGGAGCTGGATAAAAAGCTGGAGGAGCTATATACCGCTAAGGAATATATCATTAGGAAGAAACAACATATTACGGAGTATGAAAAGCTTAAGGAATGCCAGTATCGGCAGGAAATTCCGGATTATGATAAAATCTACAACTTCTCCATACAGGATAATGAAGCATGGTCTGTTTATATCAGAGATCAATATCAGAGCATTCTGCTCTTTCATAAGGAACAAGAGAAGCTTGAGCTTGGATTGGCAGTTCCTACCCACAATAACCATCCGGTTATCTGGGAGATGGATACTAAGGCTTCCTATGTATCCTTTGTTTTAAAGGTTGGCTATAGCAATCCTACCAGGGATGACTTCACCCCCCATGTTACCTATCTTGAACAAGCCGGCTATGAAGTTTCGGACATATTTGCCAGATATTTGTTTTCGGCCTGTGATGATGGTAAATATTATGATTATTATAAAGCCTTTGCTGAGGTTTACTCCCGTACATGACCTAACACCGACTTACCCTGCAGACTTCGGAGTCTGTTATCGCCTACAAATGCTGCCCGGTTGTATAATGAAAATAATCAAAATCCGCATAACCGCCGGGCTGTATTGTTGCATAGCAAAATAAGGCAGCACGGTATCCCATAAAATGATCCAGGGTATATTTCATCGTCAGGGCATAATCCAATGTTTTCCAATCCCGACCATCATAGGAGTATGAAAAATAAGTCCGGTCCACTTCTGTAAGATTTCTGATTTCACCGCTGTTAAATACGAATTGAAGCTTAAGATATACCTCCTCCTGCTCCAGTACAACTGCTGCCCGCTCCATAGGAAACCCGTGACCGTCATTATCGGCAGCAATCACAAGCCTTGTGCCATCCTGGGCGACCTTAACTCCCAGTAAACCATAGCCGCTTTGATATGCGGCAATTCCAGCATAATCTCCGGGCTTAAGCCCCGAGGTGTTAAGCATCGTTTCCGCAGTAAAGACCGGTCCTAAAGTTCTCTGGGACAGGGTGTTTCTTGCTGACAGGATATTGGGAACTACATTACCGGTTGTAAGCCTTAAGTATCCCGGACGTTTCGTAACTGACCACAGGCGATTATCCGGGTTGTGGTTCCACTGCCAGGATAGCTTCAGATGATTCTTAGTATAGTCAAACTCATCATTTACCACCAGTTCATAGGACGGACTCTTTCCTGTAACCGGTAGCTCATAAGGAACCTTTCCATCAATGCCCATCATAGGCCAGCCCTCCTCCCAGTGAACCGGAACAAGAATCGGAATACGACCGACCGCGCCATGATCCTGGAAGAGCAGAGCATACCATTCTCCCTCCGGGGTCTCTATGATTCCCCCCTGAGCCACACCGTTATTGCCATAGTAGAAATTATCATTAAGAACCACCCTGCCTTCATATTCTCCTAATAGAGAGTCGCAGCGATAGCACCATTCTATCCTTCTCTTGGTTCCGACATCCGGCCATTCAATCAGAAACAGGTAGTAGGTTCCGTTTATCTTATAGAAATGGCTTCCTTCGGAATTGAGTCTGTTTTCCTTCTTCACCGTATGAATCAGTATCTGGTCAATACCGCCCTGTTTTATACCGGTAACCTCTTCATTTAGCTCTGTTATTCTAATTATTCCATTTCCATGAACAAGATACACTCTTCCGTCCTCATGAAAGAACAGGGAGGAATCATGGTAAACTCCGGGCAGGATACTTCGTTCCCAGGGACCTTTTTCGATATCCTCTGTGTGATAGATATAAGTCTGGTTCATATCAAGGCTTGCAAAGCATACATAGAATATGCCTTTATGATACCGTATGCTTGCCGCCCAGGAACCCCTTCCGTAAGCATTTTCACCGGCGACCAGCTTGTACTTATCATTATCCTCCAAAACATCATACACATAGGATATCAATTCCCAGTTGATCAAATCCGGGGAACGCATAATCGGTACTCCCGGAGTCAGATGCATCGTAGTACTGACCATATAATAATATTCACCAACCCGGATCACATCCGGATCCGGAACATCTGCCCAAATAATCGGATTTGCTGCCTTCTGCTTCAATGGTACATCCTCACTTCCCTCTAATCTCTCATCGCTTATATCCTAAACTTAGGCCAGCCCGGAACCGGGGGTAACCGGAGTCCGGGCTGGCCCGATGCTCGAATTCGTTCCCTGATCAACCTGCTTTATCTCCGAAAACTCCAGCTGTCAAAGTAAAAGCCCTCACCACTGAAGGTATAGAACAGATTGTGTATCCCGGTAATTTCCTTGACTGCTACGGTAACCTCCGCGTATTTCTCCAAACTTCCCGTGTTCGGAACCTCCAGATAGCCTAAAACCTCTCCATTCACAGCATCCGCAGTGATACGGATGACATTACCGGTAAGCTCGGCAGATACCTTGGCGGTGAAGCTCGTAGGAGCTGTATCTCCAAAATCAACCTTGGATAAACCGATCCAATCGCCGGTAGTGATATCGGTAACCACATGATTGATCTCTCCAAAGACTTCACTCTTCTCTACCACCCGCTTCGTGTTAATTCCACCCATCCAGGCAATTGTCTCGGCCTCTGTCACCCGGTACGGATCCAGATACTTTAGCTGTTCGGCACCGGACCTGGTTCCTTGGATGCTTTGAATACTGCCATCCTTATTTATCGTAACAGGATCCACATGGGTGCAGCGATAGCCGCCCTTTATCCCCATATCATCCTGTAGCAGCTGTGTATGATAAAACATGTACCACTTGCCTTTAAAATTGATCATACAGTGGTGGTTATTCCCCCAGGTTTGAAAGAAAACTCCGGGATTCTTTAATGCTGAGCCCCGATACTGCCAGGGTCCTAACGGATTGTCACTGGTCATATAGATAATCTCAGCAATCTCCGGTATATTAGGGCCGGTGGCATTATCTCTGCTGAGCCAGTTGGAGCAATAGGAATAATAATAGGTATTCTCGATCTTATTAATTCCGGAATCCTCAAACAGAAAGGCTGCATCATTAATAGTAACCGGTGTCCCTACCAGACTGATCATATCCTCACCGAGTTCAACCGCCCTTGCGGTATTCGGCATCTCAGCCCGCCCTTCCGGAACTCCGCCACCGAAATACAGATATGCCCTGCCGTCATCGTCAATAAATACGGCCGGATCAAATAACCAGGTAATATCCGCACAGTTCTTGGTCTTCTTCGTAATCATAGGCTTTCCTAAGGGGTCCCGAAACGGTCCTGTCGGACTGTCGCTTCTTAATACACCGATGGAGCTGGCGTTATTTGCATAATAGAGAAAGAACTGCTCCTTGCCGTTGATGGTTTTATGTGCGGCCGCCGGAGCCCAGGAGTTTTTCGTCCACAGGGAGCCTCCACCGTTACCGCCCACCTGAATTACTCCGTGATCCGTCCAATTGACCAGATCGTCTGAAGAGATGCAGTTTATGGTATTAATCTTGCGGTAGGTGTTCTCCGTCAGATTTCCTTCGTTGTCATACTCCGGGATATCGTTCGTCATATAAACATATACTCTGTCATTATAGACCATGGCAAAGGGATCCGCACCAAACCTCTGGGTCATCAGCGGGTTATGGTTCCCAATGGTTTTCCAGGCTTGTGCTATCTTGATATTCTCAAACAGCTTCTCCGGATCTGTTATAGTCGGTTGATCATTCATATTCTCTTTCTCCTCCTCTACAGGCATCTTCGTTTCATTATTCACTGCATTATCCTCCTCATCTCTCGATATCGGTTGGGTTGCTCCATTTTGAGCAATCCCGCCTTCCGTCAGGTTAGCGGTCCGCTTCGCCTGACAGCCTGTAAGACCCGCCAGAGAGCAGGTAAGAATAAATAATCTAACCTCCGTTTTCCTTCTCAAGATAATCCTCCTAAGGTTATTAAAGTCGTACGATATATTTACATTTTATACCTAACGCGCTCCGGAAACAACTTATATTTTCCAGCTGATATAATAGGCTGCTGCACCGAAGCTAGTTGCCGGTGTAGCAGCCCATGCAAAGAGGAGTATAAAATGAAATAATCAAGGATAATTTAAGCCGGGCCTTGTCCGTAATAGGCGTTTGCTCCATGCTTTCTATAATAATGCTTATCTTGCAGCTCCTGTGGTGCCTCCTTCACTTCCGGATTTAGTTGTTCCGTCCGGTAAGCCATTTTTGCGACTTCCTCCAATACTACTGCATTATGCACCGCATCCTTCGCGTCCTTACCCCAGGTAAAAGGGCCATGGTTTGAGCATAGAATTCCCGGTGCCTCCATAGGATTCTTCTCCCCAAGTGTCTCAATGATAACGAGCCCGGTGTTCTTCTCATAGGCGTTCTCTATCTCTTCCCTGGTCAGGCTTCTTGCACAAGGGATCTCCCCGTAGAAGTAATCCGCATGGGTTGTTCCGTAACAGGGTATGGATCTCTTCGCCTGTGCAAAGCTGGTCGCCCAGGAGGAATGGGTATGTACAATTCCGCCGATCTGAGGGTACTTTTTATATAGCTCTAAATGGGTCGGCGTATCCGAGGAAGGATTGTAGCATCCCTCAATTTTGTTTCCCTCCAGATCCATCACCACCATATCCTCCGATTTCATGGTCTCATAATCCAGCCCACTGGGTTTAATAACGATATAGCCCGTTTCCCGGTCAATCGCACTGACATTACCCCAGGTATAAGTAACCAGACCACGTTTTGGCAGCTCCATATTCGCTTCGTAAACTTTTCTCTTTAACTCATCCAGCATAGTCATTCTCCATTAACGGAACGCAATATTGTTCCACCTTAATTCATTTTTTAGATTTCTAATTGTAGTATCCTTATCAATAATAACACATTCTATTCCCATGGCGGCTGCCCAGTCCTCTAATTGTTCCACGCTTAGATCATAGGAGAAGGCTGTATGATGTGCTCCGCCTGCCAGAATCCATGCTTCTGCTCCCGTTGCCAGATTTGGTTCCGGTGTCCAGAAGGCTGAGGCAACCGGAAGCTTCGGCATCGGTTTCTCCAGCTGCTTACAATTTACCGCATTAACAATTAACCGGAATCGATTTCCCAGATCAATCAGGGAGGCGGCAACTGCCGGCCCGGACTTAGCTGTAAATACAAGTCTTGCCGGATCCTCTCTGTTTCCCATCGACAGGGGATTTACCTTAATACTGATCGGGCCCTCTGCAATGGTAGGGCAGATCTCCAGCATATGAGCCTGCAGGATACCCTCCCTGCCCGGAACGAGATTGTAGGTATAGTCCTCCATAAAGGAGGTTCCCTTAGGACTTAGTACATTAGCTGTCATGAGCTTCATGATACGGACCATCGCAGCTGTTTTCCAGTCACCCTCGGCACCGAAGCCGTAACCCTTCTCCATGAGTCTCTGAATGGCAAGCCCAGGAAGCTGCTTCAACGATCCCAAGTCGCCAAAATGTGTAACGATTGCCTGATATCCCTTCTCCTGTAAGAAACGTTCAAAGCCGATTTCTATCCGGGCCTGAACAGCTACATGCTTCCGAAACTCGCCGGCATCACGGCCCTCCGTTAATATAATATATTTATCATAGTACTCATCGACAAGGGCATTGGCATCGGAAGCGGATACTGCTGCGACCGCATCGGTGATTTCATTCACCGGATATGCGTCGATCTCCCAGCCAAACTTTATCTGTGCCTCTACCTTATCCCCTTCGGTAACCGCAACATTTCTCATATTATCCGCAATTCTCATGACGCGGATATGACTGCTCTCCATAATACCGATCGCAGTTCTCATCCAGGAGGCCAGCTTATTCTGCACCGAAGAATCGCTCCAATGTCCGACAACGATCTTTCTCTCGATTCCCATGCGGCTAACGATATGTCCGTATTCTCTGTCTCCGTGAGCCGACTGGTTCTCATTCATAAAGTCCATATCGATCGAATCATAGGGTATCTCCTGGTTAAACTGGGTATGAAGATGCAATAAAGGCTTCCGATATTCCTGAAGGCCTAAGATCCAGGACTTCGCCGGAGAGAAGGTATGCATCCAGGTAATCACTCCCGCACAGGTATCATCTGCGTTTGCTTCATTAAAGGTCTTTCGAATCAGCTCATTTGTAATCAAGGTGGGCTTCCATACTACTTCAAAGGGAAGCTTTCCTGATTTATTCAGTTCTTCTACGATAAATCTGGAATGCTGTGCTACATCGGACAGACATTTATCCCCGTACAGATCCTGTGAACCGGTACAGAACCAAAATTGATATGCTTTCATGTGAAATACCTCCTATCTTAATCTTTCTTCTATAATTCAATATTATAACTTGTACGCTCAACTATACAACATGTTTTTTTTATGATATATTTATTTAGACGCACACGCATCTCGTTCTTACACTCCAATGGTGACTGACAGAAGACAGACTGTATACGGATTGCTATATTTTCCGAAAGAGGAGGATCACATGAGCCAGAATGCACAAACGAAGTACTCTCGAATTATTGAAGATATCAGGAAGGATATTCTGACCGGTAAGATTAAAGGTGGCGACCAAATAACCTCTGAGAATCAGCTCTCAGCACAATATCAGGTCAGCAGGCATACCGTTCGAAAAGCTATCTCCGAACTGGTAAACAGGGGATACCTGACCAGTATACATGGCAAGGGTACGTTCTGTCGAAAGCACTTTCCCCATGAAACAGCCTCCAACAATATCGCTGTTATCACGACTTATCTATCCGATTATATTTTCCCCCATGTAATTCAAGGAATCGATGAGGTTCTGTCAGCTAACGGTTATAGTATAATACTGAAAAATACCGGGAACAGTCAGACTATGGAGGGAAAATGCCTGGAGGATATCTTATCCAAAAATATTGACGGATTGATTATTGAACCGAGTAAGAGTAACATACTGACCCGGAATCTGTACCTGTATGATAAATTAGACGAATATAATATCCCCTATGTCTTTATTCACGGTATCTATCATCAGCTGGCCGGGAAGCCCTATGTTCTTCTGAACGATAGACAGGGGGCATATACTGCCACGAAGCACTTGCTTGATAACGGCAGAAGGAACCTGATCGGGATATTTAAAATAGATGACTATCAGGGCAAGGAGCGGCATAAGGGTTTTATTCAGGCTCTGACAGAGGCCGGTATTCCCTACGATCCGGACCGGGTTATAAGCTATCATACCGAAGACCGGAAGATAAAACCGACGGTTGTTTTAAGGGATCTGCTGGAGAACGGTATAGCCGTTGACGGTATTGTCTGCTACAATGACCAGATTGCTTATCTCATATATCAGGAGCTGAATTCCCTCCGGATCAGAGTTCCGGAAGATATTGCCCTGTTCGGCTACGATAACTCCTTCCTCTCTGAGAATAACCGTGTTCCGCTCTCTACGGTGAATCATCCAAAGGAAGTATTGGGAAAAGCTGCTGCAACTCTTCTACTGGACATCATCCGAGGGAAGGCCGACAATAACCAGCTTCATAAAGTGATAATACCGGAGCTGGTCCTGAGAGAGTCTACCAGGTTATGATTCGTACCATAAAGCATCCCTCTGATGAAAGCACCTCACTATGAATATAAAATCTCTGCTTTCTATAATGATCAACAGCAAAAACAAGATGAAACGATAAAATCGAACTTGTCATAAACGGATGGTCTGCCTGTGGCAGCCAGCCGCCTACAAGAAAGCGCCAAATTGTTATTCGGAGACTTCTCTTCGATAGCAATTCGGCGCTTAATTTTACACTTTACGAGCAGCTTGAGTACTAAACCTCTAATGTGAAGGATAACAGGCTTGCCTTGCCTTCACCTGTATAGGTAAGGTAAATCGCATGGACTCCGTCTTCCAGCTTTAAATCAGTCACATACTCCTCCCAGACATTGGTATAAACCACTGGAAGCTCTGCCAATACCGGTCCGTCCCAAGCGGTTTTTACCTGGAAGGTTCCGTTAGCATATCCGCGGACCTTTATCTTAAATCGTTTTACCCCGCGGCAATCAAAATACTTAAAGCCCATCGTTGTAGATTCTGTGATGTTTGCGATATATCCGGGTTCCTCATCACCATCCCGACCATCCTGCATAATCTTAGGGAAACGATCGCCGC
>JAEYQV010000118.1 GCA_023409835.1 Bacillota bacterium | reverse complement strand
TGTCGTGCCTGTTAATAATTCATAATTACCATATTCTAAAGAGCTGTCATCAAATACATAGCCTGAGGAAAAGACCACCAGATTGGAGGTAACACCTTTAAAGCTATCCGAAGCGAGAACTCCTGTATAGAAGGGGCCCTCAATATCTCCGATTTCCTTCGAATAAGTGGTCGGGTTATTACCCACCTTTGAATATGCCTGATCGGAGGTCTGGAATAAGGGAGTGATCGTAAGAGAACTCCTCTTGTTATCTGATATGGTTAGGCCGGAGGATATGGGCATAATAACGTATTTCTTGCTGTTCAAGGCCGTATTGGTTATATCATGACTTAATCCGTCCGGAACGATGTAATGAGGATACTGCGGAACATACATATTGCTGTCTCCCTCACAGACAATTCCCTCTTTCATCTCGATACCGTTATATTCAAGTAAGGATTTCAGATTGGTAAAATCCTCTGCCAGATAATCTATGACCAGGATGACATTACCTCCCGCAGCCATATAATTTTTGATCAGGGTAATCTCGCCTTCCGTAAAATCCGTCTTTGGCTCATTGATATACAGAATATTGCATTCCTCCGGAATGCTCTCTGTGGTTAAGGTTGCCAGAGAATTCACCTTAACATTCTGCTTCTCCAGAGTTGTTTTGAATAATTCGCCAACCTCATTCTCGGAATGTCCGGTGGTTGCATACAGTACAGGTACATTCTCTGTGGTAACATATTGAATCGCAGAGGTCAATTTGCCCTCGACATCGATTCCCGTGACATTGCTCTGGAAGGTGTTGTAGTCAAATTCCTCGATGATCATGGAGTTGTAATCCACATATTTTGCTCTTCCGTTATCATTATTCACCACAAGAAAGCTATTTGCCTGAATCTCATCACTGACATACTGAGAAGCAAATTTAGGATAAAGTACCGGATCCTTAAATTCCAGTGTGATATTATCGGACAAGCTGTCGTATTTGCTGGCAATCTTTTGTAGAACTGTCTTTTCATTTCCGGACTCCACCAGATAATAGATGGTTACATCGTCCTTAATATTTTTTACAAGCTCAACGGAAGGCTCAGTCAAGGTGTACATTTTCTGTGTACTTAAGTCAATCTTTAAATCCAGCTTTGTTACAATCAGGTTTGCCACTAATACCAGTACAATTACAACGGCAGTCATCATAGATACATAGGCACCGCTGCGGAACTTTCTTCCGGTAAAGGACGCCTTGATCTTATCGAATACGCCTTTCTTCTCATTGTCTTCCTTCATAAAATCATCCATTTTGTCGTCCTCCCTCCTTAACTCCATCTCTTCTTCTTAATCACCTGGGTGGTTAAGAATGTGAATATAAAGATGATACTGATATAGTAAAAGATATCGGCCAGATCAAATATCCCCAGATAGAAAGAGTAGAACCGGGATATTACCGATAGCCATCCGAACATTTTAGACACCAATCCATCATAAAATATCGGCTTCACCAAATATACAAGGATAAGTACCGCTTCTACGATAACACCGATACCGACTGCAACCGTAAGATTATGCATCATCAGATACAGAATAAAGCAAATGATCAACAGGATTAATGAGATTACCAGGAAGGTCGTTCTGTTATCCGCAGGGATAATATCAGCAAGTGATTCCATAAAAATTGTAAATAGGAATACTATGAAGGAGATTACTGCTGCCACCACCTGACTCTCCGTCAGGGATGAGATGAAAAGTCCGATGGCAATATAGGCTCCTCCGAATAATGCAAAACCGATGATACTTGCATAGGCGGTGACCATCGGAACCTCTCCGTGAGGCATCAGGATAAGCGGGTAGAAGCAGGTTACCGCCATAGCAGCGAGGAATACCGTAAATACTGCCAGGAATTTGCCCATAGCGATTGCACCTGCGGATATCGGCGAAGTATACAGAAGCTGATCTGTCTTCTGTTTATTTTCTTCCGCCATCAGTCTCATGGTGAGCAAGGGCACCAGCATAACAAAAATGGAGGAAACTCCATACAGTGTCTTTTCAAATTGTGCATAGCCTGTATATAAATTCTGTACATAAAAGTAAAAGCCCACAATTACCAGGAAGAAGGCAATAAAGACATAACCGATCATGGAGGTAAAGTAGGAACGTAATTCTTTCTTATAGATTGCCAGCATCGGTATTATCCTCCTCTCCATTATTTACTGTTTCAACCGGATCAGCTTCTGTTACATCAGCTTCTTCTTCAGCTGTTTCTCCTGCTTCTGCTTCAGTTATTTCCTCAAGCTGTTCAAATCTCTTATCTCTGGTAGCCATCAGGTAGATATCCTCCAGGGTCAGGTGCTGGGTCTGCATTTCAAGCAACGGAGTCCCTGCCTCATGCATCGCATAGAAGATCTGCTCACGAACATCCGTATTTTCGTCGCAGAACACAGTCAGGGTAACTGTGCCCTCCTCGCTATTGTCCTTCTCCTCCAACTTATTGATTCCCTTAATCCTTATCAGAGCTTCCGTAACGGTATCCTTAGAGCCACGGACGGTTAGGGTCAGATCTCCTGTATTGCCAAAGTGCTGAATTAGATTGTCCGGTGTATCTGCTATGACCAGCTTACCCTTATCGATAATCAGTATGGTATCACAGACTGCACTTACCTCCTGCATAATGTGGGAACTTAAGATAATCGTATGATTCTTACTGAGCTCACGAATCAGGTCGCGGATCTCGATAATCTGCTTCGGATCAAGACCAACGGTAGGTTCATCCAGAATAATGAGCTCCGGATATCCCATAATCGCCTGAGCTAAACCGACTCTTTGCTTATAGCCCTTAGAAAGATGTTTGATCAGACGGTTTGCCATGGGAGTAATCTTCGTGGATTCCATAACTTCCGCAACCATCCCTGCTCTCTCTGATTTCTTTACCTTTTTAATATCAGCTACGAATTTCAGATACTCCATTACTGTCATATCCGGATACAGCGGCGGGAATTCGGGAAGATATCCAATCATTTTCTTCACTTCCTCCGGCTCCTCAAAAACATCGAGACCATTTACCCTTACCGTACCTTCAGTGGCTGAGATATAGCCGGTAATGATGTTCATTGTAGTGGATTTTCCTGCTCCGTTCGGACCCAGGAAGCCCAGGACCTGACCTTTCTCCACAGTAAAGGAGAGATGGTCCACGGCGGTATGATTTCCATAGCGCTTTACTAGATTACTTACTTCAATCAATTTTGTCTCCTCCTAACTACATTTATTCGCTTAAGCATTCTAAAGTCCGGATACCGACTGTTTCCGACTAATCTACATAAGGATAGAATTTATCCCACACGGTTTCCGAACCGACTATATCTATCATACAATAAGATTACGAAAAAATTGTGAACAAACTACATTATTTCCAAATTTAGAACAAAGAATGTCGAGGCTGGCCCCCGCCGGCTTTTATGTATGCTTTCGCGTGAGGAGTTCTTCCATATCGTATTGATATTCTCTCAGAAAACTATCCACCTGAAAGTTTCGCAAAAAAAGTACACCCCCTCTTCCTTCCTTACTTCTCCTATGACAACCCGACTGTGGGTCATGGGAAAAATAAGTATGACTAGGGAGTGCACGATATCGGTTATTAAAATCAGCCGATTACATCATTCATATTATACATTCCGGCAGGCTTACCGGGCAGGAATTTCGCTGCCTGTACCGCTCCTTTTGCAAAGATTGCTTTAGAATATGCGGAATGCTTGATTTCAATTACTTCGTCGGTTCCGGCAAAAATAATTTCATGTTCACCGACAATCGTTCCTCCTCGGACGGAGGAAAAGCCAATCTCCTTCTTTGCCCTCATAACCCTCTCTGCGGAGCGATCGTATTTGTATCCATATTCATTGCCCAGTACCTGATTGATGGCATCTGCCAGAGCAAGAGCCGTACCGGAAGGAGCATCCACCTTCTTGTTATGATGCCGTTCTACGATCTCAATATCATATCCGGCTTCGGCAAGTACCTTTGCCGCATCCTGTACCAGCTTCATAATCAGGTTGATGCCCATGGACATATTGGCAGATCTTAAGATTGGGATATAATTTGCAGCATCTTCAATCAGAAGCAGGTCTTCCCTTGAGTGACCGGTCGTACATAGTACAATACCGATTCCCTGCTGCATTGCATATTCCAGCATTTCACCGACATTTACCGGGGCCGAGAAATCAATGATAACGTCCGCCTTAACATTACACTGGGTAAAGCTATGGTATACCGGAAATTTATTATTCCTGTTTGCCATGATATCAATGCCGGCTACAATAACCGCATTTTCGTCCTCTTCTACAATCTGAGTAATCACCTGTCCCATTTTACCGTTACAACCCCGTAAAATGATATTTGTCATAAGCTTCCTCCATTCATAGGAATATGATGATTTCCTGGAATTCCAGGCTATTGATCTCTTATATCATCTCTATTCCAACATCATTTAATGCATGTGCAAGCCTGTCTGCATTCGCCGGCTCCATCTCTGTCAGAGGCATTCTCAAGGGACCAACCTCCATACCCATCAGATTCATTGCCTTCTTAACCGGAATCGGATTCACTTCACAGAACAGAGCATTGATCAGAGGCAGATATTTTAGCTGTAGATCCCGTGCACCCTTACAATCACCCTCAAGATATTTCATAACCATATCATGAGTTTCCTTCGGCACAACGTTAGATAATACGGAGATGACGCCGATTCCTCCCAGGGATAATACCGGTACAACCATCTCATCACAGCCGGAATACAGATCAATCTTACCCTCGCATAGCTGCATTACTTCCGCTACCTGAGCAATATTTCCACTGGCCTCCTTGATTCCGACAATGTTATCCACATTCTTCACCAGAGTTGCTACCGTCTGTGGAAGGATATTGCAACCGGTCCGCCCGGGAACATTATACATTATAATAGGAAGTGAGACCGAATTAGCAATCGTCGTAAAATGTGCAATCAGACCCTTCTGTGTAGCCTTATTGTAATATGGTGTTACTACAAGCAGCGCATCCGCTCCGTAGCTTTCTGCCTCCTTTGACAGATAAACTGCTGTCTCGGTACAGTTAGATCCGGTTCCTGCGATAACCGGAATTCTTTTATTAACCTTCTCTACCGTAAACCTGATGCATTCCAAATGTTCCTCATGGGTTAATGTGGACGCTTCACCGGTAGTCCCGCATATAATAATACTATCTGTCCCCGCTGCTATCTGAAACTCAATCAATTCTCCCAGCTTGTTATAATCCACTTCGTGGTTCTGGGTAAAGGGTGTCACAATTGCAACACCGGCGCCTTTAAAAACTGCCATAATAAGCCTCCTGTCTTCATTATGAAGGATCCCTCTCCATACCGAGGCTTCCGCCTCTATATAGAGTATTTCAGGTTACATACGAACTTTAGTAAACCATTGCGTCCAGTAAATTAACGTAAAAAAAGTCGACCCGGAGTCGACACTAAAGAATAGCTGAAGAGTAACATGTTGGACTTTCCCCATGTTCCTACAGTAAAAAAATTCTTTAGGCAGCTCTCCATCAAAAACTTGATGACAGTCATATGGTTCTTTACCATATGCCCAGCAGTAATGGTTCAGTTCCATTACCACTTCGGCACTGTTTCCTTTCGACTGCTTTCTTCTATGCCTGACATATCCTGCAGTTTACTAATAAACAATGCTCCTCTACCATAAGCAATATGTTTTTTCAAAAAATTCGTAAATTCATATTAACACCGGACCTATCGA
>JAEYQV010000089.1 GCA_023409835.1 Bacillota bacterium | reverse complement strand
CTGAGGAGTGCCGACGGTTGCTTGCCGGAGATCTTGCAGTGTTAAAGGATAATGAAAACCCCTTATGTCTGGAGCTATATGCCAAAATGCATTTCCAGCAGCTAAGAGCGAAAAACATAGTGGCTTATAGGAGGGAGGCCTTTGTCTACCCTATGGGAAATGTACGTGTAACATTGGATTATGACATTCGTACAAGCTATCAGATTCAAGACTTTTTAAAAGCAGAACCCGCTCTTATGCCAGTTTCCGGAGTTTATATTCTCGAAGTAAAATATGATAGCTTTTTACCTGAGATTATCCGTGGCATGGTAGCTCTATCCAGTAGAAAAAACACCGCGTTTTCCAAGTATGCAGTAGCAAGAATAATATAAACGGAGGGAATTGACGATGACATTTAATGATATTTTCAAATCAAGCTTTTTAGAGAAGGCAGCAGACTTTTCCATTTTGGACGTAGGAATAGCGATGCTTCTTTCCTTGGCGATCGGACTTTTTATATTCTATGTTTATAAAAAAACCTTTGCAGGAGTGATGTACTCTGCAGCCTTTGGAGTTTCCATAATGGCTATGACCTTGATTACTACACTCATTATATTAGCGGTAACCTCAAACGTTATCTTATCACTGGGTATGGTTGGTGCCCTTTCCATCGTTCGTTTCAGAACCGCGGTGAAAGAGCCTCTGGATATTGCATTCCTCTTCTGGGCTATTTCCGCAGGTATTGTTATCGGTGCAGGGTTAATTCCTCTTGGTATCATAGGCTCCGTTTTCATTGGCATTGTTCTGCTTATATTTGTTAACAGAAAAAGCAACGATACGCCATATATCATAGTATTGAATCTTGATAACGATAAAGCAGAAAGCGACTGCATGTCATTAATAAAGGCGAAAACGAAGAAATACCTGGTGAAAGCCAAGACGGTTACAAAAAACGGAATTGAGCTTACCATCGAAGTACGGCTTTTAGATATGTCTACTACGCTTCTCAATGAATTGCTTACGATTAACGGGGTGAACAATGCCTGTCTTGTAAGCTATAACGGCGAATATACCGCCTAAGATTGCATAAATCGGGGTGAAAGCATGATAGAAAGAAAAAGTATAAATAGGATTGTTGCGATAGCCGTTGTTTTTGCCTTGATAGTAAGTATTACTTTTGTGATAACAGGTAAAAATAAAGTAGAGAATACCGGCATGAAGACCGAGGCGGAATATGCAAAGAAGATTTTTGTTACCGATATTATTTCGATTGAGATTATTGCAGATGAAGCCGATTGGCAGGAAATGCTCGACAATGCCATAAACGAGCAATTTATTATGGCCGATGTGGTTGTAAACGGTACGAAATTCCAAAATGTAGGCATTCGTCCCAAGGGGAATTCCAGTTTAACCCAGGTGGCAAGCTCTGACAGCGACAGATATAGTTTTCGCCTATCCTTTGACGAATATATCGAAGGGCAGACATGCTTTGGGCTGAAGAGCTTTGTGGTTAATAATATGCTAGGGGATAATACTTACATGAAGGAGTATGTTTCCTATGAGCTGATGAAGGAAATCGGTGTGGATACACCCTACTTCGGTTATGCGGATATGAAGGTAAACGGTGAGAGCTGGGGTCTCTACCTTGCGGTAGAGCTATATAATGAAAGCTATGAGCAGCGCGTATTTGGTGATACATCAGGAATGCTTTACAACGTGAAAAGCATGGATATGGGTGGAGGTAAAGGAGATAATCAGTCATTCGAGCAGAGGGGAGACTTCCCAGCCCTGCCGGGTGGACAGAGTAATATGCCTAACAGGCCGGAGGGTAACTTTCCACAGTCCCCCGGAGCACAGCTATCTCCCGAAATTCAGGACAACATTGCAACACAGCAATTCTCCGGAGCACAGCAAAATCCCGGTGAAACGCAAGACTCTCAGGGTAATTTAGGCAATCAGCCCGTTCCTCCGGCAGATGGAAATACCGAACCCTTTAATTTTCCTGCTAAGGAAGACAATTCGATGTTTCCGTCACAAATAGATGGTAATATGAACGGCATGGATCGTATCTTTGGAGGAAAAGGAGGAGCCGGCAGCTCGGGAGGAAGTCTTGAATATATCGATGATAATACGGATAGCTACAGTAGTATTTTTAATAATGTAGTAGGAAAAGGAACAGAGAGCGACTATAAGCGTGTTGTACAAGCCCTGAAGGCTCTTTCTGAGGGCAGAGACTTGGAAGCCTATTTTGATGTTGACCAGATTTTGCGGTATTTGGCAGCTCATACCATTGTTGTAAATCTCGATAGCTATAGCTCAAGTATGGCGCAGAACTATTATATCTATGAGCGTGACGGTCAGCTTACCATTCTGCCATGGGACTATAACCTTGCCTGGGGTGGCTTTCAAAGCGGTAGTGCAGTCTCTGTGATTAATTTCCCGATTGACACTCCGGTTAGCGGTATTGAAATGTCAAGCCGACCGTTGATCGAAAAATTGTTCTCAAATACAGAATATTTAGAAAGATATCACAGCTATCTGCAGGAGCTGTTGGATCATTATTTTGCAAACGGAAAATTTGAGGAAAAAATAAATACACTGGATGCCATAATTTCTGAGTATGTTAAAAATGATGCGACGGCCTTTTGTACCTTCGATGAGTACAAAACCGCTGTTTCTACCTTTATCACTCTTGGCAATCTCCGTGCTGAAAGTGTTCAGGGACAGCTTAATGGAACGATACCCTCTACAACGACTGAACAAGAGGCAAACGCAGATCAGTTAATTTCGGCAGATGGCCTGAACCTTTCCGATCTTGGCAGTATGATGGGTGGGAAGGGTGATTTCAACAGTATTTTTCAGGATAGAAGGAAGAGTCAGGATAGTAATTCGTCTGAGGATACGAATCGTGAAGCGGATCAGCCGAAGCAGCTGCCCACGATGGGAGGCGGAGGCTTTAGCGGAATGCCGCAGGGAGGGCAAAACAGTGATACCTGGAAGCCTTCTGACATGAGCTTTCCGGCAAATCCTAAGGTAAGTACCAATCAAATCATAACAATTGGTGTATCTATAATAGTACTTGTCGCCGGACTAATATTTGCTGCAAGATTTAAAAGAAGCTATTGATCCAGGGGCTGCAAAACCCTTCCTGTTTTGCAGCTCTTTCTTTTATTTATATCATTTCAGTGCTATAATTATCCTAGTTATTACCTTAATCAAAAATACCTTTATCGAGAGAGGAAAGTTATACTATGGCTCATATGTTAATTTGCGATGACGAAGCTGGACTTCGCGCTGTATTGAAGCGGTATGCCGTCTTTGAGGGGTATGAAGTTACGGAAGCGGCAGACGGCTCGGAAGCAGTGGAGCTTTGCCGTAATCATACCTTTGACATTATTATTATGGATATTATGATGCCAAAGCTGGATGGTTTTTCTGCTGTAATGGAAATACGTAAAAGCTCCGATACACCGGTAATCATGCTATCCGCTCTGGGCGAGGAGTACGATAGGGTGAGGGGCTTTGAGCTTGGTGTGGACGACTATGTTGTTAAGCCATTCTCATCGAAGGAAATTATGCTTAGGGTAGGCGCAATTTTACGAAGAGTAGAGAGAAGCTGCTGTGCAAATTCAAACGAAGATGGGCATATAATATTTGAAAAGGATGGGCTTAGGGCAGACATGACAGCATATAAGGTATTCCTGAACGGAGAAGAGACCGAATTGGCGCCCAAAGAATATGATCTTTTGTTTTTCCTGATCCGAAATAGGAATATAGCAATACCACGGGAAAGGATAATGAAGGAGGTATGGGGTTTTGACCATTGTGGCGACGACAGGACGCTGGATACGCATATGAAGCTGCTGAGAAAATCTCTCGGCCCTTATGCATATTTTATCAAAACTCTGCGTGGATTGGGGTATCGATTCGATGGATAAGATTAAGCTAAAATGGAAAATATTTGCCTTCCTCTTAGGCTTTTGTGCTATACTGCTGGTAATCCTATGGATATTTCAGACAGTATTTTTAAGTGATATGTATCAGCTGATTCGTAAGGCTGAGATGGATAAGGCCATTACCTTGGTGGATAGGAACATCGATAACCCAAAGCTTAAGGATATCTTGTATGAGCTTGAAATAACCAAAGAGATAACAATAGGACCGACAGAGAATTTTTCTCCACCTCCTCCGCCTGTTCCTGACAGATACGGACACAGACAGCCGGAGACCATCACCAAGGTTCATGAATTTACCATGGAGAATGGCAATCGAATTTCTCTAACCTTTTATGCTGCGATAACCCCGGTGGAGGCCACGGTATCCACCTTGAAGCTGCAGCTCCTTATAATAACGGGTATTATGGTGCTACTTGCGACACTGCTTGCCATAATTATATCAAAGCGCATCTCAAATCCGATCGAACAGGTGAATCATAGTGCGAAGGTTCTGGCAGGTGGTAACTATGAAACCGTGTTTCGTGGCAGAGGCTTTTTAGAAATCAAAGAGCTGTCCGATACCTTAAATACAGCTGCTACAGAGCTTTCTAAGGTGGAGCGTCTGCGCCGTGAGCTGATGGCAAATTTATCCCACGACCTACGAACCCCATTGGCCTTCTTATACAGCTATGCCGAGATGATGCATGATTTTCCGGATGAGGTAACAGCAGAGCAAAGTCAGATCATTATGGACGAAACAAAGCGTCTGACCTCCCTTGTAAATGATATGCTTGATATCTCGTGCCTTGAGGCCGGAGCCGTACAGCTGAATGAGGTGAGCTTTAATCTGACGGAAAGTCTGGGTAGAACGATCAACCGAATGAAGGAATTGGTTAAAAAAGAGGGGTATCAACTGAATTTCGAGTATGAGGAGGAGGTCTGTGTTGTTGCTGACGAGGTAAAGCTCACTCAAGCCTTTTACAACCTTTTACTCAATGCAATCACATACAGCGGAGATGATAGGACTGTGATTGTACGGCAAAGCATCAGGGGGGAGAAGGTTAGAATCGAAGTAATCGACCATGGAGAGGGAATTCGTCAAAGTGACTTGCCCTATATATGGGAGCGCTATTATAAGGTTGATAAAAAACACAAAAGACCGATTATGGGCACGGGTCTGGGATTGTCAATTGTGAAGAAAGTGATAGAAGCACATAACGGCGAGTACGGAGTTGAATCAGAGACGGGGAAGGGCAGTACGTTCTGGTTCCAGCTGGAAAGGGTTTCATACAGTAATGGATCGTTGCAATGCGCACACCGGCACAAGATGTGAAAGGGAGATTAAGGAGGAGAATTCCATGAAAGCATTAATTATCTATTGGTCCACATACAGAAACAATACGGAGAAAATAGCAGAGATATTTGCACAGAGGATGAAGGCGGATGTAATCAATATAAAGAATACCAAGGAAATTGCTGCTGACGGCTATGACATCATCGGATTCGGGTCCGGAGTTTATAAGGAAAGTATGGCTCCCAAAATATTTAACTGTGTTGAAAACCTGGAGCTGGCAGGAAAGGATGTTTTTGTCTTTTCCACAAGCGGAGTCGGCGGAAAGCATTATAATAAGAAGCTGATGAAGCAGCTAGAGACAAAGGGAGCAAACATTAAGGGAAGCTATGCCTGTAAAGGAAGCTTTTCCAGCAAAGAATTCAGTAATATAAAAATATTTGAAATCATGAGTAAATTTGCACAGGGTCATCCCGATGCTAAGGACTTAAGAAAAGCGGAGCTATTTATCAATAAAATCATGGAAGTAACAGAATGAAAGCACGGAATTTATGGAGCTTATCCGGGTAGCTAGGACCTACCATGGCGTGCTAATCCAAATATACCCGAAAGACATGCATCTATTTTATAAAATGGATGCATTTTTATTTGCGGTTGGCTGCCACAGGCAGACAATCCGGTTCATGACAAGTGAAACGATTTATCGTTACACTTATTAAAAAATATGTTGTATAATTATAACTATAGTTATAGAATAAATATAAATTTGTAACTGGATACATTGAAAATACGTAAGGCAGAGCGATAGGTAACTGCATGGGAAGGATACATAATTATGAATAACCTTCATGACAGTGATAATATCATTCAGTTCGAGAGGAAAGGAAGGAGATAACGATGAGGCTTGAAATAATGGACACAACCTTAAGGGATGGGGAACAAACTCCCGGGGTAGCTTTTACAGAGAATGAAAAGCTGAGTATTGCCAGGACCCTGCTTGAAGAAGTCGGGGTGAACAGGATTGAGGTTGCATCGGCACGGATTTCTAAGGGTGAGATGGAAGCGGCCAGAATAATAGCGGAATGGTGCAGTGCCAAGGGGTATCTGGACAGGGTTGAGGTGCTTGGTTTTGTTGACGGTACAAAATCAGTTGACTGGATTACGGAAGTTGGTATTAAGGTAATCAATCTCCTTTGCAAGGGCTCACTGATGCATGTTACACAACAGCTTAGAAAAAGTCCGGACGAACATATCAGTGATATTAAAGCGGTAATAAAATATGCAGCCGAAAAAGGCTTATCGGTTAATCTGTATCTGGAAGACTGGTCGAACGGTATGAAAAGCTCACCCGAATATGTCTATCAGCTGATGGATGCCCTCAAGGAGGAGAAGGTGAAGCGCTTCATGCTGCCGGATACCTTGGGAATTCTGGACCCTGAACTAACCTATCAATTCTGCGGTATGCTTGTAAACAAATATCCGGGATTACATTTTGATTTCCATGCCCATAATGACTACGATCTGGGTGTTGCCAATTCATTAATGGCAGTAAAGGCCGGGGTTACGGGGATACACACTACGGTAAACGGATTAGGCGAGCGAGCAGGTAACACCACCTTATCCAGTCTGGTTGCAGTACTGAAGGATCATATGGGAGAGGTTCGGATCGATGTAAACGAAGGGGCCTTAACAAGAGTAAGCAGGATTGTTGAAGCGATTTCCGGGATTAGAATCCCTGCTAACAAGCCTGTTATCGGTGATAGTGTCTTCACACAGACCTGCGGTGTACATGCCGACGGTGATAATAAAGGTAATCTATACTTCAATAACCTGATGCCGGAAAGGTTTGGGAGACTGCGTAAATACGCTCTGGGAAAGACCTCCGGTAAAGCCAGTATTCTTAAGAATCTTGAGGATACCGGTATTAATCTGGATAAGGAAGCCTTAGCCAAGGTGACGGAGAGAATTGTAGAGCTGGGGGATAAGAAGGAAAATATTACAGCAGAAGACCTGCCCTATATCGTATTTGATGTACTTGGCAGCAAGTACATGGAGGAAAAGATTAAGGTTAGAAATTATTATATTTGCCACGCCCATAATCTGAGTCCGGTTGCAACCTTAAGTCTGGAGGTTGAAGGAGATATTTTTGAAGAAACAGCCA
This sequence comes from Bacillota bacterium, assembly GCA_023409835.1. GTDB lineage: Bacteria > Bacillota > Clostridia > Lachnospirales > Lachnospiraceae > Mobilitalea. Next base: position 23,489 of record JAEYQV010000089.1, on the reverse strand, counting down.
CAGGAGACGGTCAATATGATGCGTTCATGAAAGCACTCGGAAAGATATATGATAAACTTGGCAGAACACTTCCCACTCTAGTGGATTATATCGTTACGATACCGCCGGGTGGAAGGACGAATGCTCTGGTAGAAACCGTAGTAACCTGGAATTATAACGGGGAATTTAAAACAAGAGGGCTTGACTCTGATCAGACTGCTTCTGCCATTAAAGCAACCGTCAGAATGCTGAATCTCCTGGATTTTAGAGAATTGAAGCTGTTCCATGATGAGCCGGAGGCAGGCATTTAACCGATTAAGAAATAGTGAGATAGAGCTACAGCAGAGAGCTGAAAGCAACACAGGGGCACCTTGTAGGTTCCATAGCATGAATAGCAGAACAGAGGAAGGATAATCTGAACCGGATACGGACCTGATACTCCCGTATCTAGCTGAGATAATCGAAGCTGTCCTGCAGTCTATGCATAATGGGAGCTATCGGGTGCCTCCTGTATTTTTTATATATGATTGTTTTAAGGAGTAGGTATGCAAGGATTCGCTTTTATTAATGTATATAGATTATATTATTGCAAAAAAACAAGCAAGTTGTTAAATATTACAAAAATAACATAATAAAATACATGTCGTTTATTAATATTTTATAAAAAAAGATATTTATAAAATACTCAAAGAAAAATCTTGCACAAATTTACAATTAATGTTAATATGAGTCTGTAAATATTTACCTATCATTATACTTGCGACAAGCCGGAGCTCTGAGGGGTGGCTGTAACCGGCATTTGCCAAAGCATAGTGGCATAACAGCTCTGAGTTGTTAAGTAGCAGTTGTACGCAATTTGTATATGAAAGGAGGTTTACAAATGAAACAAAAAAGATTTCGATTGTTTTTAGCAGTTCTGATCAGTCTTGCCTTAACAGTGCCTGTAGTAGAAGCAAAGGCAGCAACAACGGTGACCACAGATCAAACCGGCTATGACGGCGGCTATTACTATTCCTTCTGGAATCAAGGCGGCGGATCCGTCGTCATGACTCTGAACGGAGGAGGCAGCTACAGTGTTAACTGGAGTAACTGTTCTAACTTTACCTGCGGTAAAGGTTGGAGCACCGGATCAGCCAGGAATGTCAGCTTCTCAGGCAGCTTTAACGGCGGTAACAACGGATACCTAGCTCTCTATGGATGGACGAAAAACTCGTTGATTGAGTATTATGTCGTTGAAAACTACGGCTCCTGGACACCTCCGGGAGGGACATCCTTAGGAACTATGACCTCAGACGGAGGTACATACAATATCTATCGGACCCAGAGGGTCAATCAGCCGTCCATAATCGGTACGGCAACCTTTGATCAATTCTGGAGTGTTCGGACGTCAAAGAGATCAAACGGAACCATAACCTTTGCTAACCACATCAATGCCTGGAGGAATAAAGGGATGAATCTGGGCTCCACCTGGGACTACCAGATCATGGAGACGGAAGGATATCAGAGCAGCGGCAGTGCCAGTATCACCGTAAGTGAAGGCTCTAATCCAACACCAACTCCCAATGCCCCGACACCTACTCCTGTACCTGGCGGCTCGTCCGGCAGATATGAGTGCGAGGATATGACTCTGGGTGGAAGCTACGCAGGAAAAATCAGTTCACCGTTCTCCGGAGTTGCCCTATACGGTAATAACGATTATTGCCAGACCGGCAATATCAGCTTTAACAATACACAGAGAACCGTCAGTGTCAGGGGCTGTTCGAATAACAATAGTGCAGCTACGGTAGTTGTCAAGATGAATGGTAACCAGATGGGCAGTGTCACCTTCACCGGTACCACGCCAACAGTTCAATCCTTCACCTGCACTCCGCCGACCGGCTCTTATCCGGTTCAGCTTGTTGTGACGAGTGATAACGGAAGCTGGGATGCTTATGTGGACTATCTGGAGATCAGCGGAACCGGTAGCACCCCGACTCCAACCCCGGCACCTACTCCTGTACCTGGCGGCTCGTCCGGCAGATATGAGTGCGAGGATATGGCCCTGGGTGGAAGCTACGCAGGAAAAATCAGTTCACCGTTCTCCGGAGTTGCCTTATACGGTAATAACGATTATTGCCAGACCGGCAACATCAGCTTTAACAATACCCAGAGAACCGTCAGTATCAGGGGTTGTTCGAATAACAATAATGCAGCAACGGTAGTAGTCAGGATGAATGGTAATCAGATGGGTAGTGTCACCTTCACCGGTACTACACCAACGGTGAAATCCTTCACCTGTACTCCGCCGACCGGCTCTTATCCGGTTCAGCTTATAGTGACGAGTGATAACGGGAACTGGGATGCCTATGTGGATTATCTGGAAATCAGCGGCACCAGTGGCACTCCGACACCGACTCCGACACCGGTTCCCGGTAATAACGGTAATGTTTACCTTACCTTTGATGACGGCCCCAATAACAGCAATTCACAAACGCTAATCAATACTTTGAAAAACAATGGTGTTAATCAGGCTACCTTCTTCATATGGGGCAATCGGATCAGCAGCAATCAGACAGGTTGGAATGCTTATCTGAACTCCGGCTTCAGCCTACAAAATCATAGCTGGACACACTCCCATATGACCAGCTGGAGTTATCAGCAGGTTTACAATGACCTTCAGCAATGCAGCCAGGCCATACAGAACGCCGGAAAGACCAAGCCCACGGTAGTTCGTCTGCCCTACTTGGAGAACAACTCCACGATTCAATCGGCATGCTCCGCTCTGGGATTAACTCCTGTTCAGCCCTCGGTAGATACACAGGACTGGAATGGAGCCAATACACAGTCGATCATTAATGCCTGCAACAATCTGCAGGCCGGCGGTAATCCACTAATGCATGACGCATACAGTACTACGAACGCAGCTGTACCTACGATCATTCAAAACCTTAAGAACCGTGGCTTAGGCTTTGCTCAATATTAATACGGAATACCTTCTTCCAACAGGAGGAAGCGATCAATCTTTTAACTATCATGAATAACAAGAGGAAACGTTAAGATCCTTTCACTTGTCATGAATAAAAGCCGCCTGCGAAAGCGGGCGGCTTTTATCCCATAGGAGCTGTATCCTACTTAGATCATAGCTACGTCTATCCAAGGAGAGAACCATGAAGAAGTTCTATCGAATTCTGTTCCCCGCTGCATTTATAATATTAATGATTTTATTGCTCCTTCCTAAGAGAACATCATCGGAAGAATGGATACCAACCAACGGTCCCTATGGCGGTTTTATCCATTGCTTTGCGATTGAGGGTATGAATATATTTGCCGGCTCCGAAGGAGGCGGTATATTCTATTCCGCCGATGGCGGTACCAGCTGGAAGGTAGCGAATCAGGGACTAACCGGTCAAAATGTCTATTCTCTGGCGATCTATAATACGAGTGTATATGCCGGAACGAACAACGGTCTTTTTATCTCCGCTGATAACGGAGAAAGCTGGTATCCGAACGTATCCGAGCTTAAGGACACTATCATCCTGGCTCTGGCAACAGAAGGATCAAACATACTTGTTGGAACCACCAGCGGTATCTATATATCCACAGACAGTGGGACAAGCTTTCATGCAGCTAACTCGGGGTTAACTTCTCTAACGGTCAATTCGATTGCCATTGACAGCGCAAATATCTATGCCGGAACGGAGGACGGAGGAGTTTTTCTTTCCGGAGACGGTGGTAACAGCTGGAGCCCGGTGAATTCAGGTCTGTCCAATCTACAGGTCAATTCCCTCGTGGTGAAGGATGGAACCGTCTATGCAGGAACCTACGGGGGAGGGGTTTATCTTTCTGATAATAACGGGGAAGTCTGGGAACCGGTCAATGCAGGCCTTCAGAACCAATATGTCTATTCTCTGACCTTCAGTGGTACGAAGCTCTTTGCCGGAACAGCGGACGGGTTGTATGCAGTTAATGATAAAAGAGGCAGCTGGTCCAGGGTGGATTCGGGGTGGACGAATACTTATATATATTCACTGGCTACTGAGGATATGAAGCTGTATGCCGGAACCAACGGCGGAGGAATCCTCCTCTCTACGGATCAGGGAGTAAGCTGGGCAGAGTCTAATTCCGGAATAAACAATACACATGTGGGAACCCTTGCCAAAAGCGGTAGCTCAATATTTGCCGGGACCAACGGAGCGGGTGTGTTTCTCTCTAAAGATGGAGGCGAGAACTGGAAAGCAAGGAATTCCGGATTATTGAATCCTTATATCTTTTCGCTGGTTATAAGCGGAGAGGATATCTTCGCCGGAACCAACGGCGGAGGAATTTTTCATTCCACCGATCAGGGCATGAGCTGGAGTCCGGCGAACTTGGGACTGACGAATCCTTATATTTACTCTCTGGTATTCTGTGGGAATAGTATCTTTGCCGGTACCCTGGGTGGGGGTGTATTCTGCTCCTCTGATTATGGTGTCAGCTGGAGACCGGTGAATGTTGGATTAACGAACCTCTATATCGGAGCTCTGGCTGCAATGGAGGGCGAGATCTACGCGGGAACCTTTGGCGGTGGCGTATATCGCACCACCGATTATGGTGCAAGCTGGTCCGAAGTCAATACAGGCTTAACAAATAAGCAGATATTTTCAATGGCTGTGAGTGGTGGGATGCTGTATGCCGCAACCCCCGGCGACGGAGTTTTTCTCTCGACCAATCGTGGCAGCAGCTGGCAGCCGGTGAATGAAGGACTTTCCAACAGGAATATTGACATTCTTACCGCAAAGGGATCCTCAGTCTATGCAGGAACCTATGGCGGAGGTGTTTATCTATCCGAGGATAACGGTACTGTCTGGAGGGAAGCAAATGCAGGCTTGAATAAGCTGGATGTGTATTCCTTCTGTTTCAGTGGTAAGAGTATCTTGGCAGGAACGAATGGTGGAGGCCTTTGGAAACGGGAGCTGAAATAATCGAATTTTATTTGACATTAGGAAAATTAAATCGTATAATCCAAAATATTACAAAATGTCCATTAAACGGACATAAAAATATTAACCTACAAAAGAGGGGAACCAAAGATGAAGAATCAAATGTTAAGAACGGTACGATTATTACTGCTAATGGTACTATGCTGTGCTGTATTGGCTGGTAATTTATTAATACCAAACACGAAGGCAGAGGCTGCCGCAAAAAATCCGTCCATTACCAAAGCTATGACCATACCGGTTGGAAAGCTGAGCAGTAAAACCTGCTGGAACACAGGCTCCATCGAATTAGGTACCGCAGAGAAGCTTACCGTAAAGAATAAGGTTCAGGGAGCTACTTATTCTTTTTCCTCCAGTAATACGAAGGTGGTTACTGTTAGTAAGGACGGAGGCTTTTTGACCGGACTTAAGGCAGGAAGTGCTACAATTACCTGTACTCAGACCTATAAAAGTAAGAAAACTACAGTTGGACAATGTAAGGTAACCGTTAAGAATGCTGCTCTTGTGAATAGCGAATACGAAGAAGCATATCCTATTGGCAGCGGTAGGTTTGATTTATTTTACTTTTATGCGTGTATAGAGCCTTTGTTCCATATCGAATACCGGAATCCGGATGCAACCTATTCGTTGACCTCGAGCAGTAAGGACTTTACGATAAAAGAAGTCAAATGCGATGCCTCGACGGCTAAGGATGCTACTACCTGGGATGAATACGTAAATGAGCTAAAATCATATATCGGAGACCGGTATTTCTACGGATACCAGTTTACAGCGAAAAAAGCAGGGACCTATACGATTACTGTGAAGGAAACATATCAAAAGAAAACAAGAAATCTTGGAAGCTTTAAGGTAGTGATAAAGGATACCGTTTTATCCGAAACTGAATTAGATTTGCTGTTGGGAAATTATCTGAGCGCCTCCTCCATGCTGGAATACAGGAAAGAAAATACCGAATATTATTGTATTATAGAAGGCTATGATGAGGAGAATATAGCTAATAATGTGCTACTGATGGAAGAAAGTGAGTATGATCTAAACCTCTATGCGAATAAAACCGGTACTGCCAAGGTGACGTTCAGAGAGGGATCGAAGAATGGTGCTTTGATCGGAACCGTAAGCATTACGGTTAAAGAAGCTCCCTGCCAGGAGATTATTCTTGAAGAGGATGAAATAACAGCCTATGTTGATGGCTATTTGGATTTAAGCTTTGAGTTGAAACCCTATGATACAACAGATAAGGTTACAATAACCTCCGATAATCCAAAGGTTTTAAAAGTGGAATATGATGAAGATTATAATAGCTGGAGCTACACGATGCTGAAGGTTGGAACCGCGAACCTCACGATTCAATGCGGAAACCAGTCAGCGATTGTTAAGGTAACAGTGGAAGAGTGGTAAAATCAGGGGGCTGTCGCACAATAACTATGAAGATGCAGGAAGCGTTGAGGGTTTCTTGCATCACTATAGCTTAGTACGACAGTCCCCCGATTTTTGTGGATTTTGCGTCCTATGAGCTTCAAGTCGTCCGGGTCACCTCGCGGATTAATAGGGAGCGCTGTGTTTCACTCTTTCCGCTTAGGCAAACCCAGCTATTCTCTAATAATCCTCCGACAGATGGATATTCGAAGCGGACCTACTAGCCCGGTGTACGGAGCAGGTGAGCATTGCGGTATCTCCGGAACCGGTGGCAGTATAGGAGCCTTCGGAAGGACACAGGTCGCATTCCTCCTGTGGATAGTATTCACTTATGTATTCTTCGAGGGTTATCTCCGGTTCATTAATACAATACAATTGATATTCATATAATATTGACCTTCGGTTAATGATACATACATTTTCTTTGGCACTCTCAATGTATCTGGCGTAACTGGGTATAACAACTGCAGACAGTGTTGAGATAATTGCTGTTGCTAAAACGAATTCCAGCAAGGCTCGTCCGCAGTTATTTGCCAATTTCCTCAAGTCATGAATCCCCCCTAACGATACAGGCATGTCCCTGTTCCTTACTGTGATTATAACAGCTGTTAAGCTCTTCCACAAGAAAAGCCATCCGCTAATATCATCGGGATATTGACAGAATGACTGCCTCACTGAGCGAATCTTATGTAATTCGACGGTTGAAATGCTGAATAATGTAGATGACGTTATGAATGCAGTTAATTCATAGAGGTTCGTAGTTTACCTCCGGTTTGAGCGGATAGAGTCGAGTCGCGCCGACTTATTCAACGTAACATTTTTAGTTCACAGAATATATTATATAGAATGTGCATTTATAAGAGGTGTATCGATTGGATCTTACAGATAATATCATGAGTCAATTCAGTCTGGATCCCAACGTTGCGAGAAATCTATCCCATAGTACGATTGTCGCACCTACGATGGAGGCAATCACTCCGAGGTGGTTCCTTACATATCTTCCCTGGGTGTCTGTAGAGGCAGGCGTCTATCGGGTGAATCAGGTGAAACGAAGAGGCTTAAATTCCACTATGGATGGTATGGAGAACCCGGAGCTACTTCCAAGAGTGATCTCAGATAATTTAAAGGAGAGGGATTTTCCGGAAACCTTTGCCGATTATGAAGAAACACCGAAGGAATATACCTTGAACGTCGTTAAGACAATCTTGAAAATGAACAGTCATGTAACGGATATTTTTAATATGCCGCTGGATCAAAAAGAGCAGGAGATGAGACTTACCATTGAGGCGATGAAGGAAAGACAGGAATGGGAGATGATCAACAATCCGAATTTCGGACTGATGCATGCTGTATCACCCCGAATGCGGGTTTCTCCCAGATATGGAATTCCTATGCCGGATGATATGGATGAGCTTCTCTCCAGAGTGTGGAAGAAGCCGTCCTTCTTCCTGGCTCATCCCAGGGCAATTGCCGCATTCGGAAGAGAATGTACCCGCAGAGGTGTTCCGCCGGCAACCGTAAATATATTTGGCTCACCCTTCCTTACCTGGAGGGGAGTACCGATTCTGCCCTGTGATAAGCTGTTAATCGATGGAAAGACCTGTAGCATGTCGCCCGTCGGTAAAACCAATATACTGTTAATGAGAGTCGGGGAAAGAGATCAGGGCGTTGTCGGCTTACATCAGCCCGGAATACCGGATGAAGGGATCATTCCCAGCTTATCCGTAAAATATGCCGGGATTGATCATAAGGGAATTGCCTCCTATGTTTTATCCCTGTATTATGGTACGGCCGTGTTAGCAGAGGATGCTTTAGGAATGCTAGAAAATGTTGAGGTAGGATACTATTATGATTACGCATAATGGTAAGGAATATCTTAATTATAATTTTATGCAGCAGTATGCCAAATACAATTCATTATCCGCTGACATTCAGAGCCGTCTGAATTCAGAATGTGACCGTTCTGTGGATTACTGCTTCTTAAGGGAGAAGCCCTCGAATGAAGGCTTCACCGGAGCGTTGGCACCGTATTGGGGCAATGGCCTTGATGTACACTCCATTCGAAAGGATTTCCCCATTTTACACAGAAAAGTAAACGGAAATACTTTGGTTTGGTTTGATAACGGAGCAACCACGCAGAAACCGAACCAGGTAATTCAAACCATTAATCAATACTACAGTCAATATAATTCCAATATTCATCGGGGAGCCCATACTCTGGCAAATTATGCTACGAGGGCTTTTGAAGAAGCCCGGGATAAGGTTCGGAATTTCATTGGAGCTGCGCAATCGGAGGAGATCATTTTTACCAGGGGAACAACGGAGGCAATCAATCTGATTGCAGAAACCTATGGGCAGAGCAATATCCGGGAGGGGGATGAGATCCTCCTTACCATGATGGAGCATCATTCCAACATCGTACCCTGGCAAAAGCTTAAGGAGGAAAAGGGAGCGGTAATTAAGGTTATCCCGATCAATGATTGCGGTGAGATTCTGATGGAGGAGTACAGGAAGCTTCTTTCCCCACGGACCAAAATCGTTGGAATTACACAGGTATCCAATGTGCTTGGAACGGTTAATCCGGTGGAAGAAATGATTCAGCTTGCCCATAGCCACGGAGCCTGTGCCGTAGTGGACGGAGCCCAGGCCGTACCGCACCTTCCGGTTGATGTAAAACAGATGGATGCAGACTTCTATGTTTTCTCCGGCCATAAAATGTATGCACCTACCGGAATCGGTGTTTTATACGGAAAGAAAGCAATCCTTATGCAGCTGCCGCCCTGGCAGAGAGGCGGCGGCATGATTGAGCGTGTCAGCTTCGAGCATTCCACCTATCAGCAGCCACCGGACAAATTCGAGGCCGGTACCGGAAATATTGCAGATGCCATAGGCTTAGGAGCGGCAATTGATTATCTGAAGAGAATTGGCATGGACCACATTGAAGCCCATGAGAGAGAACTAACACAATATGCCCTGGAGAGATTAGGGGAAATTAAGAGATTACAGCTGATCGGAACAGCACCGAATAAGATAAGCGTTCTATCCTTTATCATGGAGGGGATAGCTTCGGAAAACATAGGAAAGTATCTCGACCGGCAAGGAATAGCAGTCCGAGCAGGGCATCACTGTGCCCAGCCGGTTCTGAATAGATATGGATTAACCAGCTCAGTACGGGCATCCCTCGGAATATATAATATGAGGGAGGAAGTGGACAGTCTGGCAAATGCACTGCTACGGCTTGCAGCAAACTAAAAAAGCAGAATAGATACAGGAAGCTTTCACCCTGCCCGGGTAGGACCGAGCAGGGATTTTTTAATTTACATCTGTATCTTCCCCGCATTTAATGTTAAAATACATACAGTCACCCAGGTTGCGCCTGGGCTGTCTAAGGGCAACCGCGCTATCATACTCATGAGAAACAGAGATTAAGCCTTCGTGTGACAGCATGTTGGATACAGTGAAGTACATAACCTTCCACAAACCTTAATGCGCGAGAATTCTTTGTTAGGAATGGCGAAAAGAGTGAAATTGAGCCGACGTTAGCGGCGGAATGGGAGAGAATATGAGGTTTCGAATAAAAATACTTACGATGGGTCGTGACTACCGGACCCATAAAACAATAAAAGGGCTGATTGCACTGGGTCTGTGTTTGACTACGGTATTTGGCACCCTGCTGCAGGAGAGGGCTTTTGCCGCAGGGAAAGCTTCGGAGCAGGCAACGACAGGGTACGATGCATCATCCGCACAATCCGGAGGGGAGCTTCATGCGTTCTATCCGTCAAATGCGGTATTTTCCGATCAGCTGAAAGAATACATCGATGCTGTGGATTCCTTAAGCTTTGCCTGGAGCAGGTTGGATGCGGAGGCACCGGATGAACTCAATACGGTAAAGGGAAAGTATGGTAATAAGGGCTTCTATTATCCGGCTGACTATACCCGGGTAGTGGAGTATGCCAAAAGCAAAGGAAAGCCCATACAGCTTAATATCTATATGGACAGCAGTGATGGTATACAGCTGTTACCCTTTAAGGATAAGCGTGAGTCTATGATAGGGGCGATCACCGCTTTTCTAAAAACTGAGATCGTCCAGGGGAAGGGTCTCTATTATGACGGTGTGGTCATCGATTTTGAGGGGCTCCGGGATACGGATATGAACGGGAAGGAGCTGCTGTATGAGGGTAAGCCGATCAGTACCTACTTTATACAGTTCCTTAATGAATTGAAAGCACAGCTGACCACCCTGTCAAAGTACCTCTATGCCGCCGTGAATCCGGGCATGTATTATGACGGTTATGATTACGGCGGGATTCTAAAGGCCTGCGACCGTGTCATACTGATGGCACATGACTATGAACCTGTGGGACGGCTTCAAAAACAACAGGTAAATCAGTATATGGGGTATGATGCTCTGGAACCGATCTACAGCATGGCACCAATCCTGCCAATCAGGCAGGCACTGAATGAGCTGGCAGAAGAGGCCCCGAATCAGGCGGAGCTGTCAAAGCTATGGCTTCAGATTACCTTTGATAGTGCTCAATGGCGGTATGATGTGAATAGTAAAGAAGACTGGGAGAACCTGCCGAAGGATACCTTAAGCAGGGAAGAGAGACTTACTCCGCTCTATAAATCCATCAAGGACCGTGTGGACAATAAGGATGGCAAGGGTCAGAACCTCACCTATGGTTATAATAATGAGCTGCAGACCCCATACCTGCAATACTATAATACCTCAGATCAGTCCTTTAATATCATTCTTTATGAGGACAGCAGAAGTATCAGTGCGAAGCTTGAGCTAGCCAAGGCTTACGGGCTCGGCGGAATATCGGTCTGGAGCCTTGCAAATGTTCCGGACTATACGGATTCCAACGGACTCAAATACCGTCTGGACGGTTGGACAACTCTTCTGGATAAGATGAAGACCTTTGGTGAGCCTGATGAAAAAAACCGGAAAACCATAGTATTCAAGGACCCGGCAGTGGAGCAGGCAGTCAGGGAGAAGCTGGGGAAGCCAGCCGGAAAAATTACGGTATTTGATCTACAGGGAATCTACCGCCTGAGGCTTACGAAGGGAGTGAAGAATCTGGCGGATTTAAAACAGCTGCCACAGCTGGAATACCTGGATGCCCATCAATTGGGCATTAAGGATATCACTGCTGTCGGAAGCTTAAAGAAGCTTCGTGTACTTTACCTTCAACGCAATCAGATTACTGACATCAGTGCCCTAAAGAAGCTGACCAAGCTGGAGGTACTGTCGCTGAACGGTAACACAATAACGAATATAAAACCCCTAAGCAAGCTTACCTCCCTTAAGAAGCTTTACTTAAGAGAGAATAAGCTGACCGGTGTCACAGCATTAAAGGGGTTGATAAATCTTACGGAGCTATACTTAAAAGGGAATTTAATCACCGACTACAGCCCTCTGAAGCAAGTAGCGAGAAAGACGGGTTTTCTTTGTGATTTTAAGATAAAGTAAAAGGGCCTATTAGTAATTGACATAAGAACGGATTAAAAGACGGATATGGAGATAAACAATGAGGAAATTGGTAATCGGAATATTAGCCCATGTGGATGCGGGAAAGACAACACTGGCGGAAAGCATATTATATCTTACCGGCAGTATCAGAAAATTGGGCAGAGTAGATCATAAGAATGCGTTTCTGGATACCTATGAGCTGGAGCGTGCCAGAGGTATTACCATATTTTCCAAGCAAGCGGTATTTTCACACAAGGATATGGAGGTAACCCTGCTGGATACTCCGGGACATGTGGATTTCTCGGCTGAGATGGAGAGAACCCTGCAGGTACTTGATTACGCGGTTCTGGTGATCAGCGGAAGCGACGGCGTCCAGGGACATACGGAGACACTGTGGAGATTACTGGCAAGATATCGAATCCCTACTTTTCTGTTCGTGAATAAGATGGATATGGAGGGAACGGATCGCAGGGAGTTGATGAATCATTTAAAGCGACTGCTGCAGGAGAGCTGTGTCGATTTTTGTGATGACCGGGATGCCTTGGCAGAGAACGTGGCTATGTGTGAGGAGGCATTACTGGAGCAGTATATTGACCATGGGAGCGTGGATTCGGAGGATATCGTAAGGTTGATTTCCGAGAGAAAGCTGTTTCCCTGCTATTTTGGTTCGGCATTGAAGCTACAGGGTGTGGAGGAATTTTTGGACGGCCTTGAGAGGTATACCGTAAGCCCACGGTATCCGGAGAAGTTCGGGGCTCGGATATATAAAATTGCACGGGATGAACAGGGCAACCGTTTGACCTATATGAAGCTTACCGGTGGCAGCTTAAGAGTAAAGATGCTTCTGTCAAACCGACGGGAGACTATAGCTGCATCTGACCCTCAGCAGGAGATACTGCTTGCGAAGCAGCTGGTACAGAGAAGAGCTGACAACGGTAAGGATACGGAGGAAGCTTCAGTCTGGGAAGAGAAAGCCGACCAGATCAGAATATATTCCGGGACAAGGTATGAGACAACAGAAGAAGTACAGGCTGGTGCCGTATGTGCGGTGATAGGACTGACCAGAACCTATGCGGGGGAGGGGCTTGGTTTCGAGGCCATATCCGATATGCCCGTATTGGAGCCCGTTCTGAATTATCGCATCCTATTACCGCCGGATTGCGATGCACACAGTATGCTGGCTAAGCTCAGGGAATTGGAGGAAGAGGATCCGCAGCTACATATCGTATGGTCGGAGCAGCTGAAGGAGCTTCACATCCAACTGATGGGAGAGGTTCAGGTCGATATATTGAAAAGTCTCATTCAGGAACGCTTTGGTATCAGCATAGAATTCGGACAGGGTAATATCGTATACAAGGAAACGATTGCAGAGCCGGTGATAGGAGTCGGACATTTTGAACCCCTGCGACATTATGCGGAGGTTCATCTGCTTATGGAGCCGAATGAACCGGGTAGCGGACTGGAATTTGACAGCAGCTGCAGTGAGGAAGTACTGGATCGTAACTGGCAGAGACTTATCCTGACCCATCTTAAGGAGAAGGAGCATGTGGGAGTATTGACGGGCTCTCCGATTACAGATATGAAGATAACCCTGATTACCGGACGGGCTCATTTAAAGCATACCGAAGGCGGAGACTTCCGGCAGGCGACCTACCGGGCAGTCCGTCAGGGTTTAAAGAAGGCGAAAAGTATTCTTCTGGAACCGTATTATCAGTTCCGACTGGAAATCCCCTCAGAGTCGGTGGGAAGAGCGATGACGGATATTCAACGGATGAGCGGCAGCTTTCAGCCTCCGGAGTTGATCCAGGGGATGTCCGTGCTGACCGGCTGCGCACCGGTAGCGACCATGGGTGGATATCAGGCAGAGGTGACGGCCTATACCAGAGGCAGGGGAAGACTGTTCTGCTCCCTGAAGGGATACCTGCCCTGCCATAACGCCGAGGAGGTACTTCAGGCAACCGGCTATGACAGTGAGCGGGATCTGGATAACCCCACCGGATCTGTCTTCTGCTCCCATGGGGCAGGCTTCCTTGTGGATTGGGACAGGGTTCAGGATTACATGCATCTGGACAGCGGCTTTCCATGCCCGAAGTCGGAAGAGCCGGTACATGAGCAGAATAAGGAGCCGGCTGTCGCAACGCCTAAGCCCCATTACAGTACTTCCCTTCAGGAGGATAAGGAGCTGGAGGAAATCTTTGCCCGTACCTTTGGTCCGATTAAGCAAAGATTAAGTAATTCCCCCGGTGGATTGGGATATGAGAAGAAGACTACCTACGAGAAGGAGCAGGTACAGCCCCGGAGAGTGGTTGCCCCGAAGGAACCGGTCAAGGAGTATCTGCTCGTAGATGGTTATAATATTATTTTTGGCTGGGAGGAGTTAAATGATTTGGCCAAGGTGAATATGGATGCAGCCAGAAATACTCTGATGGACATCCTCTGTAATTACCAGGGCTTTAAGAAGTGCATTCTGATATTAGTATTCGATGCTTATAAGGTGAAGGGCGGTGTCGGTGAGATTTTCGATTACCACAACATTCATGTGGTATACACCAAGGAAGCGGAAACCGCGGATGAGTATATCGAGAAGGTAACCCATGATATCGCTCGAAAGCACCGGGTCACCGTGGCAACCTCGGATGCTTTGGAGCAGCTAATCATTCTGGGACAAGGAGCCGTCCGGCTCTCCGCCAGGGACCTTCAGCAGGAAATCTTCCGAATTCGGGATCAGATCCGGCAAGATCACCTGGAGAACCAGCCCTCGGGTCGTACCTACCTGGGAGACCGGTTCACTGACGAGCTGTCGGCTCTTCGCAGGGCTGATAATCAGTCGGAGCATTTGAATTAATTTATTAGGATGGGGCTAATAAACTATAAATCCCTATTTTCAACTTGAATTATTAACTTAAAAACTATTTCGGCGTCTTAGAAAACTAGAGTGTTTATCACATAAATAACTAAAGAATAATAGCACGTGGTTGCTATTCCATAAAGAGACCGTTTACCGCCGTCGGTACTTAGGTTGTGGCAGCGTACTATCTGTCACAACCTTATGTACCGCTATGTGCGGTAACCGAGTGAGAACGTGTCTCTGATGGAATAGCAATCACGTGCTATCATAGTTTTCTCATATGTGATAAACATCTCTGGCGTAAAAGGGCGCCGTTCAATGAAATTTTACGCCTTAATAGCCCACCGCAGCTTAGCGGAACGGGCGCGGCTGTTCGTATTGCATTCTTCGGCTGAGGGACGAATCGCATCGGGAGCAATCTCCCGATAGATGCCCTCCCGTAAATAATGCTGGAAGGATTTCTTCACGAGTCTGTCCTCTCCGGAATGGAAGGAGAGGATAGCAACTCTGCCGCCCTTAGCAAGGGCAGTCGGAAGCTTTTCTAAGAATTCATAGAGTACTTCAAACTCGTTATTGACGTCAATCCGCAGGGCCTGAAAGCAGCGCTGGCAGGATTTCTTAATCTCATCGTTTCGATCCTTCTCCGGAAGAGATTTCAGGGCATCCCCGATAATCTGTTTCAGCTGTATTGTGGTCGTTAGCTCGGTGCCTTTCTTCAGAGCGGTTATAACAGCCCTGGAGATCTCAGCGGCATGGGGTTCATCGGCGTTCTCCAACAGCATACCATATAGTTCATCCTCAGAGATTGATTTTAAACGTTCAGCGGCAGATAGCCCCTTATTCGGATTCAACCGCAGGTCCAGCGGGCCTTCTGCCTTATAGGAAAAACCCCGGTCCGGATTATCAATCTGCATGGAGGAGACACCGAGGTCTGCCAGTATGAAATCAAAGGCTCCCGCTTCAGGCAGCAGCTGATCAATATCAGAGAAGTTCATCTGTTTAATCGTTAAGCATTCGGGGCCGTAGCCTAAGCGCTCCAAGCGCTCTCTGGTACGGGGAAGCTCAATCGGATCCACATCGGTAGCGTATAGATGCCCCTGTGAATTCAGGCATTTCAGCATTTCCAGGGTATGACCGCCATACCCAAGAGTCGCATCCAGCCCGGTCTGTCCGGGAGTAATCTGAAGAAACTCCAGGATTTCCTTCACACAGATGGACCGGTGCATACCGGCGGGGGTATTACCCTTCTGAATTACCTTTGACACTGCATCAGCATATTTTTCCGGCTGCAGCTCCTTATATTTATCTTTAAAGCTTTTCGGGTGCGTTCCCTTATACCGGGGACGCCTCTGATGTTTTTGTTCCTGCTGTTCCATTCTTAACCATTACCTTTTTGAATTAAATTTCGCTGTTCCATAGCATATGATACCAAAATTGATCTCCAAAAGCAAATCTTATATTCCCGGGATACTCTTATTCTACTTTATCTGTATTTTTTCTACCGAATGTGCTAAACTTAGTTCAATTACTTTATCCTAATTGTCGAAGCTAAGGAGACTCGTCCATTATGAAGTTCTATTTTGCACCCTTGGAGGGACTGACCGGATATATCTACAGGAATGCCCATCATGCTTATTTTAGCGGTGTTGATAAATATTTTTCACCGTTTATCTATACGAATCAAAGCGATAGCTTTAAGACCCGGGAGTTGAATGATATTTTGCCGGAAAATAATCAGGGACTTGTATTAATACCACAATTACTATCTAATCATGGGGAGGATTTTATACATACGTCCAGGAAATTAAAGCAGTTGGGATATCAGGAGATTAATCTGAATCTGGGTTGTCCCTCAGGAACAGTGGTATCAAAAAACAGAGGCTCCGGTTTCCTGGCGAAAAAGGAAGAGCTTAATCGGTTCCTGGATCAGATCTTCAGTGCCTCGGTTACCAGAATTTCAGTGAAAACCAGAATAGGAAAAGACGCTCCGGAAGAATTCTATGAGCTGATAGAGCTGTTTAATCAATATCCTATGGAGGAGCTGATTATCCATCCGAGAATTCAGAAGGACTTTTATAAGAACAAGCCCAACTTGGACATATTTCGGGATGCTCTGCGCTTAAGCAGGAATCCGGTCTGCTATAACGGAGACCTATTTACGACAAACAGATATGAGAGCTTTACCACCGATTTTCCCGAGGTTTCCACCATCATGCTTGGCAGGGGATTACTGACGAATCCCGGGCTGATTGACGGTATAACAAAGCAGAAAATTCCAAGGAAGGAGCTGGTGAAGGACTTCCATGACCGTATATATGAGGACTACAGAAGAGTACTGTTTGGAGATAAACCGGTACTTCATAAAATGAAGGAGCTTTGGTTCTATCTGATTCGAATCTTTTCCGACCATGAAAAGTATGGGAAGAGGATTAAGAAAGCAGAACGGCTTCGTGATTACGAGGAGGCTGTGAACAGCCTGTTCCGGGAGCAGAGCATTGTTATAGGCGATATCTTTTTTAACTAAATCCCTTCGATAAAAATACAACATAATAAACATAATGTGAGGTTTGACAAAGACTTATGATCACAAGAAATAAGAAGAATTTCGGCACTTTATATATTTTTACCTCAGCGGTTCTATTCAGCTTAGCAGGTGTTTTAATCAAACTGCTTCCCTGGTCCTCCTTTACCATTAATGGAATGAGAAACTTATTTGCATTTGTGGTGATGGCGATCTACCTAAAGAAAACCCGTCATAAAATCATAATCAACAGGGTGGTCATTACAGGTGCTATTTGCAATCTACTCATGAATCTGACCTTTGTTATGGCTACGAAATTAACCTCAGCTGCAAATGCAATCGTACTTCAGTTTACGGAGCCGATTTTTCTGATCCTGTTTCTGATGCTGTTCTGGAAGCATAAGCCGGATAAGAAAGCAATCATCACCTGTTTTATTGTCTTTGGGGGAATCCTGTGCTTCTTTTTTGATAAGCTTACCCCGGACGGCTTGGCCGGTAACCTCCTGGCTGTTGTTTCGGGTGCTTTATATGCTTTTGTATTTCTGATGAAGAAGACTAAGAATTCTGATTTTGAATCCTCTATTTTAATATCACAGTCAGCGAGCTTTCTCCTGTTTATGCCCTGGTATTTTAAGGAGACTGATTTTGCCCCGGTTAATTTCCTCCTGATCATTATTCTGGGAGTATTTCAGATGGGAATAGCATATGTTCTGCTGGCAAAGGGTCTGGAGCTGGTTTCTCCGATAACCGCATCCCTGACCTCAACCATTGAACCGATTCTAAACCCGATATGGGTGGCTGTTTTCTATGGTGAAATGATCAGTGCTATCGCAATAGTGGGAGCAGCGATTGTGATTATTTCTTCAACGGCTTATAACATAATCAGTACCAAAACGGTTTCAATCAAATAACAGATTGTGGTATAATATGGAACATAAGAATATTTTATGTGCGGAAGGAGATTAATATGATGAAGGAAAACGGTATCGGGCAGCAGGATAACCATAACGAAGGACCCAGGGCACCGAAGGACCCTGCGAAGAAACGCAGCAGCCTCTATGTGGTTCTGGATACTACGGTGGAAGCCACTCCCCGGGGTGAGCAAAAACCCTCCCAGGAATTCTACCTGGATAATGAGAGAATCCTTAGCTGTGTAAGTCTGACCAGCGGGGTGGAGGATGAGGGCATTCTGGAGCTTTTAAAGAATTGTGAAGGCTTCCACAAGCTGGTACATAGTATCGGAGTATCGGTTAAGTCAGAGACGAATCCGGCTGGAACGGTTGATTTCCTGATGCAGAACTGGGGAAAGACCAATATCTATGAGACCGGGACCAGACTGAGACTGACCTGTCCTATGGATGGTACGGAGGTAGTGGCGAACGTAAAGGATTATACGTGGTCTGAGCAGGATAATGTAATCGGAAAATTCGGTTTTGAGTTTGATAAAGTAGGAGAAATGGCTGTCGTTTCGGTTAAATTCTATTTAAACGACGGTTATGAGGTGCCGGAGATTACGCTGGAAGAGCCGGTAGCCTTAGATTCGGAAGAGTATAAGAGAATGATTGCTAAGTCCCTGGTCCATAGGGGAAATAACCGGAGACTGAAAGCAGCGATAGAGAAAGCCAGAGCCGGAGGAGAAGTAACCCTCGCTTATATCGGCGGCTCCATTACACAGGGGGCAGGTGCAAAGCCGATTCATACCGGCTGCTATGCTTATAAATCCTACGAGACCTTTAAGAAGCTGTTCGGGAAGAACGGAGGGGATAATGTCCGTTTCGTGAAGGCCGGAGTTGGCGGCACACCCTCCGAGCTTGGAATGATCCGTTATGACAGGGATATACTAAGGGACGGAACCGTTGAACCGGATATCCTGATCATCGAATTTGCGGTAAATGATGCCGGAGATGAGACCCAGGGCAACTGCTTTGAAAGCCTATGCTTAAAGGCCCTATCCGGTCAGAATAAGCCTGCAGTGATAATCTTATTCAGTGTATTCCTGAATGACTGGAATCTACAGGACAGGTTGGCACCCATCGGATATCATTATAACCTTCCGATGGCCAGCGTGAAGGATGCTGTCGTCGATCAGTTTAAGTTATCCAAGGAGGAGGGCAATATCATATCGAAGAGACAATTCTTCTTCGATGTTTACCATCCGACCAATGACGGTCACACAATTATGGCTGATTGCATCAGCTATCTGCTGACGGAGACGGATAAGGCTGTGCTTGATGCAGAGGAGTTTGTTATGGATCAACCGCCGCTGATCGGAAACAGTTATGTCGGGGTACACCTGATTGACCGCAAGGATAATTGTAATATGGCTGTAATTACAGAAGGAAGCTTTACAGAGACAGATAAAGACTTGCAAATGGTGGAGATGGATGACATGCCGACACCTTCCCCGCAATTTCCTTATAACTGGATGCATACCGGCACTTCCGGCGCCGAGAGCTTTCGGCTTAGGATAACGAGTAAGAATCTTGTTCTGGTATTTAAGGATTCCGGCAGCAATGATTTTGGTAAAGCTGATGTTTATGTTGACGATAAGTTTTATAAGACCCTGAATCCTCATGAGAATAATTGGACTCATTGCAATCCGGTGATTTTATATCAGGAGGATGTGTGCAGAGAGCATGAGATCCGTGTTTGCATGGCGGAGGACAGCAAAGATAAATGTTTTACCATCTTAGGCTTCGGCTATACTAAATAATGGAGTGATTTTTATGAAGAATGTAATTGTAATTGGAGTTTCAGGAGGATCGGCTTCCGGGAAAACTACTGTGGCCAACCGGATTAAAGAGGAATTTAAGGACAGCGTGGAATTATTGAGCCATGATTTTTATTACCTTCCTCATGATGAATTACCCTTAGAACAAAGAGCAAAGTTGAATTATGATCATCCAAATGCCTTTGATACAGAGAGGCTGATCAGGGATATTAAACTGCTGAAGCAATATATTCCGATTGAACGGCCGGTCTATTCCTATGTGGTGCATAATCGTCTGCCGGAGACTGTTAAGGTGAGTCCTGCAAAGGTTATCATCGTAGAGGGGTTCATGATATATGAAAATACAGAGCTTCGGGAACTGATGGACATCAAGGTATTTGTGGATACGGATGCGGATGAGAGACTGATCCGAAGGATTATCAGGGACGTCAATGAGAGAGGAAGAAGCCTGGAATCGGTAATCCTTCAATATACGAACACAGTAAAGCCGATGCACGAGCTGTTTGTTGAACCCTATAAAAAGTATGCCGATGTCATCATTCCTCGAGGCGGCTTAAATGATGTGGCCATTGACATGCTGCTCCATAGAATCAAGGCAATATTAACGGAAGACTAGAGTATAAGGTCCTTACGCATTGTGATTTCATTCATGCAGGAAGCCCTCTATGCGTCCCATATAAGCGGTGTGAACACACAGGCTGCGGGAGTGTATAGAGGGCTTTTTTGTTGTCGATGGGCTGCCATAGGCAGACCATCCGGTTCCTAGAGGGCTATCATTTATCGTTTCATCCGGTTTCCGTTATCCTTTACCTTGGCTGTTCCAGAATACTCATCAGAAGCTTAGGATAAAGGGCATCCACCTTCGAAAAATCCATAGCAGCGATATAAATAGCTTCCAGCTCATCGTGCAGTTGTTTTGCCCGTTCGATATGGCTGCCGGCTGTTTCTATCAGGCTATGTGCAGAGCCCTGATGTCCTGTCAAAACGTCGATATCATAGGAACTAACCGGCTTCATTAAATCGTTGATGGGGGTGATTCCATCCGTTTTCACGGAGTAAAAGGAATTAGCAGTTGTAATTCCGACTCCGATGGAGGGAAATATCAGATGATCGATCTTATCCGGATTTTCGATGGAACAATAACAGGTAATTACCTCCAGCTGCTCGGTCAGGGCCAGCTTATGTAATTGCTCCAGCAGATTGGAGGAAGCAGCTCCCCACTCCTCCGATATTACATAGAGCCTTGGACAGAGCGTAGTAAGGGTATTCTCAAAAAATACGGTTTTTCCTACGGATACGGCACTTAGGAGACGTTTCAGTTCTTTCCCTTTTTTCGTTAACCTCAACTCCTTGGATAACTCGTGGAATACGGACTGAACTGCAGGAGAATTGATATAAGCAGAGGCAATGTTCCGGTTTGTCTCCAGGAGCTTCGCAGCGGCCATGATACAGGAGGTGGCCATGGAATGACAACCCGAGATATTATCACAGAGCTCGATAATCCGCGATTTATTCCGGGTAAGGGATTTCGGGTCCCAAGCATCCCCCAGATTGATAATGACATCATATGCACCGGGATATTTCGGATCCAGTGTATGGGGGGCAGTCCCATCCACAACCGAGATTTTAGAATCGTAATCCAGAAAGGCATCCAACGAATCCGGATCACTGGCACAGGAAATATATTCAATCTGATGGCCTTCCTCCATCAGGGCGTTCCCCAGTCGTTTCATCAAGGAGCTTTTTCCGCTGCCGGGACCTCCCTTCAATATGTACATTCTGTTACCGCTGCCGGGATCCCGGAGCTCTTCAAACAGGTGGAAAAAACCTCGTTTCGTGTTACTTCCCATAAAGAATTGTATATGATTTCGGTCAGACATCTTTGACTTACCTCCTTAGATGATTCTACATCATTGTATGTGGAGGCCCCTGGAATATGTAATTTATGTTATTAAACAGAAATATCTTCTAAATATTTTCACAATTTTAAAAAATCTACTAGGTTAATTTACCAACTTATAGTAAAATAGGAATATAGAATGTCGAAAGCAGGAGAAAAAGATTGGGAAAGATAAAAAACAGGCGAACATTGAAAAAGAGAGTCAGAAGAGCCATGTCCCTCTCCGCATTTATCACTGTGGTATTCTTAAGCGGTATTATTATTGCAGGGTTTCTGTATTTATCCAAGGGTTATGCCGATTACCAGGCAGAGGTAATTGCGGAGACGGTACAGAAGGATATAGGTTCCGGAAAAGTATTTAAAAAACTTGGAATTACCAGCTATTATGAAATGAATAAGGAGAACCCCAAAACCCAGGAATGGATTGATGAACTCAATAAAAGCACAATTATCAATCAGATTTTTCCATACAACAGAGATATCACATATATTACCGTAAGAATAGAGGTACATGGTATCGTTGTATTTTCCAATGAGCAGGCAGATAATGAGGAGATCTATAATTTTTATGAGGATACCAAGGCAGAACGCCCGATCAATGACTTAAACGGTAACGAGATCGGCAGAATTGTGGTCAGGGTCAATCCGATCCTTCTGCTGGTTTTCATAGGTATTATAATGATCGTTATTACTGTTTTCGGACTGGCTGCGCTGATTATTTCAAAACTGGTGAGTATTCTATTGATCCGGCATGTTATTAATCCGATTGATAAGCTTGAGATGAAGGTTAGAGCGATTGCGGAGGATGACCGGGAGACGGCGGACAATACAGAGATAACCTTAAAGAAACCTCTGCGGGAGATTGAATCCCTGGCAAATTCCACGAACAAAATCATGAAGAAGCTAAACGGCTATAATGATATTCTGGAGAGCCAGAAGGTAGCTCTGGAGAATCAAAATACGGAATTAGAGGCACAGAATACGGAGCTTATGGAGTCCAAGGCTCAGATACAGCAACAGCAGGCTCAGCTGATCCAGAGTGAGAAGATGGCTTCCGTTGGTCTGCTTACAGCAGCGATTACCCATGAGATCAACACCCCGATCGGAGCAATCAACAGCAACTCACAGATTGTGGAGTTGCTGCTACAGGGATTGAACGATAGTCCCTCCATACAGACGGATGAAGCTCTGAAGGAGGTCCTTGTCCATTTAACAGAGGTGAATAGCATCAACCTTACTGCCTGTAGCAGAATCATCGAGATCATCCGAAGCTTAAAAAGCTTCTCCAGGCTTGATCAGGCAGAATTCCAGGAAGCCAATATCAGCGAGGGAATCAAGAGCGTTCTTGTATTGACGAATAATCTCTTAAAGAAACGGATCACCGTTCATGAGGAATATGAAGACCTTCCACCGGTGAAGTGCTTCCCCGGACAACTGAACCAGGTAATCATGAACATCTTAGTGAATGCCTCACAGGCGATTGTCGGGGAAGGGGATATTTTTATCCGTACTTACCAACAGGATGGTTTTCTTCACATATCCATTCGGGATACCGGTACAGGCATTTCGCCGGAGAATATGCATAAGCTATTTGAGCCGGGCTTTACCACGAAGGGGGTAGGAATCGGCTTAGGGTTAGGATTATATATCAGCTATAACATTATTC
>JAEYQV010000088.1 GCA_023409835.1 Bacillota bacterium | reverse complement strand
TTTATAGGCTGTGGTGCTTGCATCATGGCCTTATGAAAACGGACGGTAACCCATTCGTTTTCATAAGGCTACGAGAAGCTGTAGCTTAGCAGATCGAACTGTGTCGTGCCGACTGGTATTTGTCGTTTCATGTATCATTAGCGGTAAAAATAAAATGTAGTTTATGCCGACTTTAAAGTGTCGTCTGACAATCAGACGGATTTCACAGGATCAAACAATCCCTTACTGCCATCTGAAATGAGAGGTGCCGCTGTGTGAACGTTATCCAAGGTATTCGCCTTCATCTGCTTATCCTTCAAGATGGTGTAATAGAATGCTTTTACATTTATACTGTTATTGAGCTTGATATACCATTTAAAATTTTTTTAAGTTCTAAGAATAAATGATTATCAAGTTTAAATATATCAAAAAATTCTTCATCATTAGTTATTTTCAATGTATTACTATATATTTTATTTATCCAATCAAAGTAACACACTATTGATATGGGGTCAAAAGATTTTATTATATAATAATCTGCTATAATTACAACAAGTTCTGAGATATTATGTGTATTGTCATTCATGCTTATATTGGATACTAATATATCAGTGAATTGATGTGTGTATTCATGAAGGGCTTGGAAAAATATATTGCCATAAGAGACTATTGAATCTGCAAAAGGAGATAGGGCTAAAAAACAATCATTACGACCATATCCCCGCCCATTTTTTGTGATGCTGAGAGATAAATATAGCACAATGGGTTTATTAAAATAATCAAATATTGATTTATACTTAATAAATTCATTCTCCATCCAATGTTCTATTTCAAATCTCTCTTTTTGATATGAATTATGTATAGCTTTCCAGTATGGGAAGTAAAATACAATTTCTTTATCAAATGCTTCAATGAGTGGTAATAAAAAGAACTGTTTATCTTCATCTGTAAAGGTATGATAGTTTAAGAACAAATGCTTCATTTCATCATAATTAGTGCAGTTAAATGGCAGAAAATTTATCATCATTAATCGACTAAAGTTTTTGTTATAATACCCCTGTAAATCTTTCATAGCAGCTTCAATGTTATACTCAAAGGACCCCTTCTCAATAGACATTCTGTCAATATATTGCTGACTATAACAATTCGAAGCATTATCTACTTTCATATAAGCAAGTACATGATAGATTAAATCTACATGCATTGAATATCTAAATTCCAACTGATGTACACCTCCATACCTCATAATATTGCTGGCACTACTACCTTTTCTAACATTTCTCTTGCCCAGGAATACTATCCCTTATCTTCGTACTCTCTGTAATAAACCTCTATCATCATTGTCAGATAGAGAATGATGTCATACCAGCGAAATCTCCTACATTCCCTCGTTTACAATCTATCTTTCCTCTTCAAATTTCACTTCTGATGGGTATCTGCTTTCGTTCATTTCAGACTATAATTTTTATTACCAGTTCCATATCAATATCATATATATTGGCGATTGCCAACGCATAATATATGACATTCCATAGTTCTTCATCGTGTATTAATTTCTTATTTTCGAGACATTAAGCAAACAGTCTCCACATGCCTCGAGTTATCACTATTGATGCAGCCCGTTTTTTAGGGGTACAAATCAACCCAATAAACTGGAATTATTTAATTTGAAACGAGTTCAACGTTCTTTATAAAAAACCCGAAAAGGCCTGCTATTTATAAGGCAATCGGCCGCATCCCCGATATCCTGATTTTGCCTGCGAAGTACAATTTGTCGTCTACAAAAATAAGGCTTATACCGTTTTACTGTAAAAAATCTCATCATCATCACGATATACTTCGACATATCCGAATTTTTTGTATAAATGTTGATTCCCGACACTAAAAAACCGGAGTAGACAGTTTCCACTCCTTAATATTGGAATACATTTTTTCTGTCATACATAATACCTTAAATCCATATCCATTCCCCTGAAGCTTAGGATCAATGACAAAATCTTCAAAATGCATAATTTTATCACCTTCAAGATAAAGAAAAAAAGCATCAATGATTTTATTATCAAGTATAATTTTATATGCTATGTAATTCTTAATAATTTCTAATTCAGATTCAATCTTATTGTATCCCGGAGGGCCTCCATCTCTACCTAAATATGTATTAATCTCTTTATTGAAGGATTCGGTTTTTATTCTTGTAATTTCTACAGCATCTTCAATTTGAGCTCGTTTAATTGTTAGCATTATTTCTTCCATTAATGGATAAAGTCTGAGCCTAATACCCCGGTCATTTTTCATATACGGTACCAATCCCTGCGTACGGAATCCGGTCAATCAGGCAATGAGCGGCATTCATACGTTTTTTGCACTCCCTCCTTATCAATTTGAAATACTATTGTTCCATTCCCTTTCACATATTATAATAACAAATGCATTAGGTTCTAATATATTTAGTTTCTAATGTATTTAGTATCTAAAGTGTTTATGTGCTTAATATAATACTTTCAATTGATAATGTCAAGAAAGTATTTACCTAAAAGAGAATTTGCATAGTAATAACAAAAGCAGCACAGCGCGACTTGCTTGACATCTTTGACTATATCGCATTTGAACCACGTGAGCCAGATTCTGCAAGCCGTCTGCTATCCACGATAGAACTAAAGTTAAATTCTTAGAAGAATATCCGGAACGGAACAATATGATTTCCGAACCGAAATATGAAGCACAAAAGATAAAATGGTGTCCAGTAGAAAGCTATGTTTTTTTCTATCAGGTATTCGAAGTACAAAGTCAGGTCTATATATCCGAGTTCTTTATAAGAAAAGAAACTGGGAGCACTTACTGTCCCCCAGTTAAACAAATTAACTTATTATCTGTAGCCCAATTACTAAATCATAATTATCACTCTTAAATTCTCACGAAAATCCCATCATTCCCTTGTAATTACTGTTTTAAAGTTGTTGCGTATACATCAACATCCCATTGAATCGTATAATAGCCGCATTCCCGTGCCGCTCCCACCACGGTGTTATTGTAGTCTCCATAGGGCGCACGGAATAGATTCATATCAATTCCTGTAAGAGCCTTGACCCGTTTATGAACCTGTGTAATTTCATCGGTGCATTCTTCTTTCGTAAGCAACGTCATCTGCTTATGATTCTCACTATGATTCCCCAGATCATGGCCATCCTTAGCAATCCTTTTCACGTCCTCAGGGTATTTGTTTATCCATTCCCCGGTCATAAAAAAAGAGGCTTTCACATCGTTCTTAGCTAATATATACAGGATTTCCTCAATGTCTTCATTTCCCCAAGCAGTATCAAAAGTAAGTGCAACTTTATTCTCCTGTGTATTTACACAGTAAATGGGTAAATCCCTTTTTCTGCCTATCGTTGATACTGTTACAGCATTAGGGAGTATTTTTATGCCAAAACCAATGATTGCAACAATGCTTAACACTACAATGCCCACTTTGACGAACAAAGCAGCCTCGAAAGTCTGGCTTTTCGTCGATTTTTCGTTTATTTCCGAGCCTCCAGAGTGTTCCTTCTTTTCCTGCGGTTTCATAGCTTCACCATAATAACATAGTCTTGCTATAATATATTGAGACAGCTAGGTCAATATGAGATAACTTATGTTTGCAGTGACTTTGCTTATCCTACAAAGCACACTTTACTCCTCCGCTCCGATAGCATCCTAATTTCAGACATCGTAGTCGCGAAGAGTATTAAGAATACCCTGATATAAAGATAAGTCTGTACAAAAGCAACTTCCCTTTGACAGACTCATTAACAGTATTCTCTATCATTTTACCTGCGTACTTCGCCGTTCATTTAAGATGATACGATCCAGTACGGCTTTATATACCAGCACAATTTGTGCATCAATATAGCAGAATTTATTTGCCACAAATTCATAAGTCTTATAAACAAAAGCGACATTCATAAGTACTAAAGCTAGTATGGTCAGCTCCGGCTGCAGGCCTCTGGCAATCAGATAGATTGTCGCTGCCAGATAGAATAGAAACGCAAAGAGGAAGTTACGGCTAATACGGAAGGCAAGAAGCATCGTATCATTTAACCGGTTATGCATCTTTGTTATTGATTTCATATCCCTGTATTTTAACTTCTCATACATGTCATTATAGAGTACCTGACTATCTGTCGTTCTGTTTTCAATATTCCTTTTGACAAAGGAGAAATAACGGTGATAATTAACCTCACCCAGTTCTTTGCTGATTAATTTTTTAAATACATTAGACATCTCTTCACCCACTCTCTTAAAAACTAATCAGTTCCCATTCATTTGACTTTTATAACATAATTAATGGTAAAAGTCCAGATAATTATATTTCTTTATAACTATTATTCGCATAGGACATAAAATAAAACTCTGCAATTACTGTTACTGTTTCCTAATAAATCTATTCTTATATCATCGGCACAGTTATATAACTTCTTTAGAATCAACGTATGCCTAAAAAATGAGCTAATTTATTAACAGAATGTTCATAATAAATCCATACTATAATCATAAATGTCTCTTATAATCAAAACTAAGTTAAGAGATTACCTGAACCAAATATTGCTTATAAGATAATTTTTTTCATAAAACAAGCCCGGCAGCTACCCTCCCCCCTCTACCGGGCTTCTCCTCTGTCTAAAAATAAATCTATGATATATCCGCTTCAATTCATCCGGTATTCAGACTGAATCAGTTTTAAGGCTCCCTCGTAATCATACTCCTTAATACTATCTGCAATCATTCGATATAATTCCGCGTGTTCTTCATCCAACCGTGTGAGTTTATCCAGCTCCTGCAATATACGGTCATATTCATAGAGCTTAATATAATATATGGTATTACGAATGCATTGCTCATACCCCTCCACAGGGTTAGGCTGAGAATCTCCTCCATTTTCTTCTTTGTTCAGTTCCATCAACGTATTATAGTTCTCCAGAGCCTCCTGCAGCTTCTCCTGTAAGGCTCTCAACTGCTTGCTATAGTCTATTAGCCTTTCTAATGCGGCCATAAAATATCCCTGCTTTAAATCAGCTTCCAGCTTCCTGGTATCCTCAAATAGACTATTTGCACCGATATAGGGAAGTACTCCCTTCATGCTATGCAATCTCTTCTTAATCTCCTCAAGCGAGAATTCTTCCTTTTCGTTTATCACAGTAAGAATCGAAGACATTTCCTTTAGTACCAACCGAAAGATTTGAATGAAAAGTGTAGGGTTGCCCAGGGAATTCTTTACCCCCGCTTCCAGATCAATCTCTTTAATATCCAGAAATGCGGTCTTTATGCTGCACCATTCATACGAGTCAATGACATTATGCTTCTTGTCCTCTATCGTAGTAAATAAATTCAACTCGGAAAAATACTTACTTACATCCTTTAAAAACAGCTCCATCTTAAAGGGTAATTCAAAGACTTGATTTGCTCCTAAGTCCCGGTACATCTTAAGGATTATCGCCGTAACACAATCTGCCAATATATAGATAATTGTTTTATTCTTGTCCCTTTTTAGTTTCCGGATAACCTCCGTTAGTCTTATACCACTATCCTCCGAATGCTTATGATATAGGAAAATTATATCAAAATTATTTCTACGGATACTCCTGACCGTATCCTTTTCCGAACAGACCTTTGTGTTAAAATGAAATAGATTCAGGCATCTGGTCAGAATCATAGTGTTAACATAATTGTCACCGATCACAAGTACATTCCGATAATTCGCCTGATTCATATCCATCTATTCACCTCTAAATCGCCACTGTTTCCAATTCTTAGCGGCATATTGTATAATTTTACGTTTTTTTATAAAACAACAAAATTAATCCTTTTATCCGATCAATATTTTTGTTATAATGAAATTTAGGAATTTTAATAATATAAAATCAGGAGGTACAATTATGGCAACCGTAACTATCATGGACCACCCTTTAATACAACATAAGCTGGGAATCATGAGACGCAAAACAACATCAACAAAGGAGTTCAGGGACTTAGTATCTGAGGTTGCGATGTTAATCTGTTATGAAGCAACAAGACATCTTCCGCTTACAGATATTGAAATTGAAACTCCCCTCACAAAAACCATAGCTAAGGAAATCGAGGGAAAGAAGCTTTGCATCGTACCGATCTTAAGAGCAGGTCTCCATATGGCCGACGGTATATTAAATTTGATCCCCAATGCTAAAGTGGGACATGTTGGTTTATACAGAAACGAGGAGACTCTCGAACCGGTGGAATACTTCTGCAAGCTTCCGTCCGATGCATCTGAGCGCGAAATATTCATTGTTGATCCGATGCTTGCAACCGGCGGCTCCGCTGTGGCAGCAATCAACCTTCTCAAAACAAGAGGAATTAAAAAGATCAATTTCCTATGCTTAATTGCTGCACCGGAGGGTGTTGAGAGACTGACCAAGTCACATCCTGATGTTGATATTTATATCGGCAATTTAGACGAAAGACTGAATGAGAATGGGTATATTTTACCTGGTCTGGGTGATGCCGGAGATAGAATTTACGGAACAAAATAGTAGGGGAAAAAACGAAGAAGCCATAGCATATCCTTAAGGAGTCTATGGCTTCTTTTTATTCATGACAAGTGAAATGATTTATCATTTCATCTTGTAAGTTTTGAAGTATTTTTCTTTGTATATACAGTTATTACGAGAATTTATATATGGTAACTGAATCATATTCTTTACCTGCTTTGAGCATACAGGACGGGAAGCTCTTAATATTACAGGAGTTCGGGAAGTACTGGGTTTCAAAGCAAACACCATCTCTCTTCTGATACAGTGCTCCATTCTTACCATTCTTTAACGGAGGGATCATATTACCGGTGTATAACTGCAAACCGGGCAAATCCGTAAATACCTCCATTCTTCTTCCGCTCTTATCATCTACCAGCTCCGCTACCTTTTCAACCTCATTGCCATTGATATCGAGTACAAAGTTATGGTCATATCCGCCGCCCATTCTCAGAGGCTCATAGTCCGCATTAATGTCCTGTCCGATACTCTTCAATGTCCTGAAATCCATGGGTGTACCAGTAACATCCCATAGCTCACCGGTGGGAATAAGGTCCGCTGTGGTGGGAGTAAACTGGTTCGCCTTAATCCAAACCTTATGATCCAGGATAGACCCGGAGCTATGACCCGAAAGATTAAAATACGTATGATTGGTCAGGTTTACAATGGTATCTTTATCTGAAACGGCATAATATTCAATCACAAGCTCATTGGATTCCGTGAGACTATACGTAACGCTGATATCAAGGTTTCCCGGGAAGCCCTGCTCCATATGCGGGCTTAATCTTGAGAATTCAATGCTGGTAATATCCTCTTCTTCGAAAATCTCTGCCTCATACATGAATTTATTGTAGCCAACAAATCCACCATGGAGATTATTCTTACCATCGTTCTTGTCCAGCTCGTACACCTTACCGTTAAGTTCAAACCTGGCATCACTAATTCGGTTGGCATGCCTGCCGATAAAGGCTCCGAAGCCCGGCTTGTTTTCCTCATAACCCTCAATATTTTCAAAGCCGAGAGCGACATCAGCGATATTGCCTTTTGAATCAGGAACAAATATGCTGACAATATTAGCTCCATAATCCGTAAATGTAACCTTCATCCCCTTACTGTTTGATACAGTATATAAGGTTACCTCTTCCCCTCGGCTGGTTTTACCGAATGACTTATGTGTGATTTTCATATTTCTACTCCTTGTCTCAAATGATAGAAAGCTACTGTCATCTATTCTTGTCTGCTGACTTTACCGCTTAACGTAGATTATATCACATCGGGTATAAATAGCAAATATTTTCTTTCCCGCCAATTCGTGCTATTATTTCCCGGGATTGACACCTGACTGCTGCAATGATATACTGTGACAGTAACAAAACGTTTTAAGTGGTTGGATATCCGCAGAACAGGCTCTGTTAGGCCTTGATATCCGACATAATAGGGAAACAGGTGCAATACCTGTACGGTCTCGCCGCTGTAAATGGGGAGTCCCTTCCGGCAGGAGTCCTTCCTGCAAAGCCACTGGGTAAGGAATACAACAACATTTAGTCCAAAGAAAGACTCTACTGTTGTCATATTACAACCTGGGAAGGTTCGGTTGGGGACATAGATCCATAAGTCAGAATACCTGCTTAAAACCGGTACCATAAGCTCCACGAGAGATTGGACAAGGGTACAATAGGGAAGCTATGCTCTTTATTGTCCTTTTCCTTGTTGTGGGGAAAGGATTTTTTTGTATGGATATTATGAAAGGAGTAAGAATATGGAACGTAAAAATCTGAATAAATCTATTATTATTACGCTACTATCGGTGTTATTGATTGCCGTAATGGTTATCGTCTATGTAAATACAAGACCTCAGCCGGCTGACAAGGCAAACCAGGAAGTTACAGAGGATGGAGTCACTGCCGTTAAGACAATTACCGTTCGGGTTGTTATCCCCAATGAGAATCCCATGGACTATGTAATAAAAACTGATGCAGATTTTCTGCGTCAGGCCCTGGATCAGGAGAAGCTGATTGAAGGCGAGGAGGGTGACTTTGGTTTCTATATAACAGGAGTCAACGGCAGACTTGCTGACGAAGGTAAACGGGAATGGTGGTGTATCACAAAAGGCGGGGAAGAAGTTTTTACCGGAGTTAATGAGATAGTGTTGCAAGATGATGATCAATACGAGCTTACCCTGATGAATTATTAAGCTTCAAAGCGGAGGGACGAATGCGGATTAAGGATATCGTTATCATTGGAATGATGAGTGCCTTACTGATCACAGTTCAGGTAGCCTTTTCTTTTCTACCGAACGTGGAACTGGTTTCGCTGCTTATTATTCTCTGTACCTTGATTTTAGGTTATCGAACACTATTTATCATATACGTCTTTGCGGCCTGTGAGATCTTCATTTATGGACTTGGTATCTGGACCATTAATTATCTATATGTCTGGACGATACTATACCTGGTTACCATGGCTTTCCGTAAGGAGAGCTCCCCATATTTTTGGGCCGTTTTATCCGGCCTCTATGGGTTAAGCTTCGGAGCCCTATGCTCCTTGCCTTATTTTTTCAGCGGTGGTTTCCCCACCATGGCAGCTTATTGGGTAAGTGGCATTCTGTTTGATTTCGCCCACGGAGTAAGCAATTTTGTAATCGCACTGGTTCTGTTCCGACCTCTTTACTATCTGATTAACCGGATATTTTGTAAATGGGAAAGCACGAATCAAATATAATATCAGTATAAAATCATCACCAAAAAAGGTTATCCTTAAGACATCTGCCTTAAGGATAACCTTTAATCAAATTCGTTTCAAACAATATAGCCAATTCTTTATAAACTTATTATATAGTTTAGAAAAAGGTACACTGTAAACCAATCTTGATTATAATTTTGTTACGTTAGTCGCCTGAGGACCCTTTGCTCCCTGAACAACTTCGAACTGAACTTCCTGGCCTTCTTCAAGGGACTTGAAGCCTTCCATGTTAAGTCCTGAATAATGAACGAATACATCGTTGCCCTGCTCGTCAGAGATAAATCCAAAGCCTTTTTGATTGTTAAACCACTTTACTGTACCTTTGTTCATGTCAATTCCTCCAAAAAAATAATAATTAGTTACTGAAATTTCAGCAACATAATCATAATAACACTCTTTGACAACTATGTCAAATATTATTTGTCGACATGATTGTTTATTTCATAAGCTTCTTTTGCCGAACAGACCTCATATCCTTTGGCTTCAAGGACCTTTAATGCAAGGTCAAGATCAGAGAGTTTCATGATAATGGAGGTATCCTTACCGGCCGTTGCGAGGGTATACATATATTCTACACTTAAGTCTGCCTCAAAGAGTATTTTTAGCACCTCATGAAGTGTTCCCGGTCTCTGGGCAATCTTCACAGCGATGACATCCGTAAGCTTTGCAGAATAGCCCTCTTCCTTCAATATCCTTCGGCCCTCTTCCGGATCTGACACGATCATTCTGAGCATACCGTATTCTGAGGTATCCGCCAGACTGAAGGAAGCAATATTAATATTATGCTCCTTTAAGGTCTCCGTTACGCATTCCAGACGTCCTACCTTATTCTCAATAAATACTGATAACTGTTTAATAACCATAATTTCCCTCCCTTACTGAAAAATATATACGAAGCACTCACATTCTAAACACATTACGATTGTCTTCTGTTGTCTATCACTCGCTTGGCGGAAGCCATGCGTGGCTCTACCTAGACCAATTTTCGTTTGTCTATAACACGCTTGGCTTTACCTTCACTCCGAGCTATGGTCTTTGGTTCAACCAGCTTCACCTTTACGGCAAGCCCAAGAGCTGATTGAAGCACATGGGAAATCTTCTTCGTCAAATTCTCCAGTTCCTTGATCTCATCTGAGAAGAATCGCTCCTCTACCTCAACCTGAACCTCAAGAATATCAAGGTTATTGATACGGTCTACAATCAGCAAATAATGAGGGCTGGTTTCGCCAATTTCAAGCAGCGCCGCTTCTACCTGGGATGGGAATACGTTGACACCACGGATAATCAGCATATCGTCGGAGCGTCCCTTAAATCTGGAGATACGGGCAAGAGTTCTTCCACATTCACATTTATCATAGGTAATGCTGGTCAGATCCTTTGTTCTGTAACGGAACAACGGCAAGGCTTCCTTCGTAATCGTTGTGAATACCAGCTCACCTGTCTCACCTTCCTTACAGGGCTCCAGGGTATCCGGATTGATAATCTCCGGGACGAAATGATCTTCGTATACATGCAGACCATTATGGTATTCACAGTCAGCAGCAACACCGGGTCCGAGGATCTCACTCAGACCATAGATATCATAGGCCTTTAGGTTCAGCTTCCTCTCAATATCCTTCCTCATATTCTCCGTCCAGGGCTCGGCACCGCAGATGGCTGCTTTGAGATGGATATTACCGAGCTTACCGGTTTCCTCCAGAGTCTCGGCAATATGTAACAGATAGGAGGGCGTACAGGCAATTGCCGTGGCCATGAAATCCTCCATCATGGTAATCAGTCTCTGAGTGTTGCCGGTTGACATAGGGATTACCGTAGCACCGATATTCTCAGCGCCATAGTGCAGCCCCAGACCACCGGTGAAGAGACCGTAACCGTAAGCCACCTGAACTCTGTCCTGGGGCCCGATTCCCGCCATCGCAAGAACTCTGGCAACACATTCCTGCCAGATCTCGATATCCTTTCTGGTATAACCGACTACAGTAGCTTTTCCGGTTGTTCCCGAAGATGCATGCACTCTGACGATTTCTGACTGCGGAACAGCAAACAAGCCGAACGGATAGTTATCTCTGAGGTCATTCTTGGTTGTAAAGGGAAGCAGCTTGAGATCATCAATCGACTTGATATCCCCGGGCTCCAGACCCAACTGCTGCATTTTCTTACGATAAAATTCCACATTATGATAGACACGGTTTACCATCTTCTTAAGTCTGGCGCTCTGCAGACAATGCAGCTCATCCCGGCTC
The DNA here is from genome assembly GCA_023409835.1 of Bacillota bacterium. Taxonomy (GTDB): domain Bacteria; phylum Bacillota; class Clostridia; order Lachnospirales; family Lachnospiraceae; genus Mobilitalea. Next base: position 34,109 of record JAEYQV010000088.1, on the reverse strand, counting down.
ATACATTCCTTCGTCTCGTTCCATATCATGTTAACATATCCTCCTGTTCTGCTACAATATAGCCATTCTCCTTCAGTACAGTAGCCGTTCTACCAAGATCATCTGTATTTACTATCATCAGAGGAGCCTTACCATTTCGCAGCACTATGGAATAGATATAGTTTACACCAAGCTTAGCATCTGCTATGACATGAAGCATACCATCCAGCTCACCGGGTTGATCCTTAAGCTCAACTGCAACAGCCTCTGACATCTTCACTGCAAATCCGTTTTCTGCTAACAGTTTCTTCGTTTTTTCCGGCTGATCAACTACAATTCTTAGGATAGCAAACTCGGGTGTGTCAAAGGATGCGATTGCCCGTAAATTAATATGGTTTTCTTTTAATACTGCCGTTACTCCTGCCAGACTACCTATTTCGTTTTGAACAAATACGGACAGCTGTTTGATCATAGTAAATACCTCCTTTAAATTTTGTTATGTAGCTTATATCGTTCGCAATTATTTATATGTATGGTTGAAGCCCATCGTTTAATGCAGGTTATATCCTGCTTCAAAGGCCTTTTTATTGATTTCCACGGTCTTCGCCGGAACTGTCTTCTCAATTACAGTCAGCCAGTCTTCCATTGTAAAGTCCATGTGCTGGGCGGCAATTCCCAGAACAATTACGTTAAAGACCCTGCTGTTACCAAGCTTCTTGGCTTCTTCAAGGGCATTCACCTTATATACACGGTGGGTCTCTCCTAAGTCCTCCAGAATATTCTCCGGATACTTAGCCGCACCGATTACCACCGGCATCGGATCAATCCTCTGGTCATTGACAACAATGGCACCGCCCTTCTTTAAGAAATGGGCATACCGGAGAGCCTCCAGCCGCTCGAATGCAATCAGCACGTCCGCATGTCCTTCCTCGATAATCGGCTCATTTACCTTCGTTCCGTATCTTACAAAGGTTACAACGCTTCCTCCCCGCTGTGCCATTCCATGTACCTCGGAAAGCTTCACATCATAACCTGCATGTATCGCCAGTCCCCCAAGGATTCTGCTGGTAAGCAGGGTTCCCTGTCCGCCGACGCCGACAATCATTATATTCTTAGTTTCCATGTTATTAACCACGCCTCCTTTATCCTACCCGAGCTGAACCGGCTTCATTGCTTTGAACCTGCATAAGGTCTCACATAAGCCACAGCCATTACACATGGTGTCATTCACTACGATAGCGCCGTTTTCCTTCTTGGTGATGGCAGGGCAGCCGGGCTTCATACACATCCCGCACTTCATGCAGAGATCATGATCGACGCGGTATTGCTTCTTCGTCGGAGTCTTATCCAGCAATACGCAGGGTGCCTGAGCAATGATGACAGCTACCTCATCCATTGCATTCGCTTCCTTAATTACCTTCTCCAGCTGAGCGGTATCGAAAGCATTAACAACATAGACATGGTTCACTCCAACCGCCTTACATAATGCAGCGAGATCTACGGCATTGGTAGCTTCTCCCTTCAGAGTCCTGCCTGTTGCAGCATGATCCTGATGACCGGTCATACCTGTGGTAGAGTTATCTAAGATCATAACAGTACCCGTACCCTTATTATAAACCATATTGATGAGGGAATTAATACCGGTATGCATAAAGGTGGAATCACCGATTACTGCTACCCAATTCTTGATATAATCCTTACCCTTTGCCTTCTCCATACCATGGAGGGAGGATATACTCGCACCCATACAGATCGTAGTATCAATCACACTTAAGGGTGCCACAGCACCAAGGGTATAACAGCCGATATCGCCAGCTCCATGAATCTTTAACTTATTTAATACGGAGAATACACTCCTATGGGGACAACCCGGACATAGAATCGGAGGACGATTCGGAACCACAGCTGCATGAGCCGCTGCCAGATTCTCTCCCTTAATTGCACGCCGGAGTAGATTCGCGGAATATTCACCCTGTACCGTCAGTATATCTTTACCAATGGCATCGATTCCCCAGGATCTCACCTGCTCCTCGATGATCGGATCTAGTTCTTCTACAATATATAGAGTCTCCACCTTGGAGGCAAATTCCATAATTAATTCCTTTGGCAATGGATTAATCAGCCCCAGCTTCAGAACGGAGGCCTCCGGAAGTGCTTCCTTCACATACTGATACGGAATACCGGAGGTAATGACACCTATTTGGGTATCATTATATTCTACCTGATTGATTGGGAAGCTGCTGCCATCCTTCGCCAATGCGATTTCCCGACTCTCTACCACCAGATGACGGCCCATTGCATTCGCAGGCATCATAACATTCTTGGCCACATCCCTCACATAGGGCTTATCCTCCGGTACAATTCTGTCACACAGCTTCACCATTCCCTGAGAGTGAGACAGTCTGGTCGTACTTCTTACAATCACCGGAGTGTCATATTGTTCACTCAGATCAAATGCAAATTTAACAAATTCCTTCGCCTCTGCGCTGTCGGAGGGCTCAAGCACCGGAACCTTTGCTGCTCTGGCAACCGCTCTGGTATCCTGCTCATTCTGGGAACTGTAAAGTCCCGGATCATCTGCCACAATCACGACCAGGCCTCCGTTTACACCGGAATATGCTGCCGTAAATAATGGGTCAGCTGCTACATTAAGACCAACATGCTTCATGGAAGCAAGGGCTCTTACACCACTGATGGAGGCTCCGATTGCAACCTCCATGGCTACCTTCTCATTCGGTGACCACTCTGAATAAATCTCGTCATACTTTACAATATTTTCACTGATTTCTGTGCTTGGTGTTCCCGGATAAGCAGCGGATACCTTACAGCCCGCTTCATAGGCCCCACGGGCAAATGCCTCATTTCCAAGCATTATAACTTTGTCTGCCACGATGTATTACTCCTTTCTGATATCAAAACCGTCGGTTAAGATCACTCCTTACGCAGATCGGTTACTCTCTTTGCTTTTCCTTCGAAACGCTGTAAACTTCTTGGTGCAACTAATTTTATCACAGCATCAACTCCCAATACAACACGCAAGTTCGATTTGATTCTGTGCTCCAGCTCACCTAACTTAGAATAGGAATCCAAAAGTGATTCGTCAGCCAGCTCCACCTTAATCTCCATGGTATCCAGATGGTTCTTACGTTCCACAATAATCTCATAATGGGCACCGATTTCCGGGACCTTTAGGAGCACCTCTTCAATCTGGGACGGGAATACATTAACTCCGCGGATGATGAGCATATCGTCTGCCCGTCCGGACAGATTCTCCATTCTGACGGTTGTCCTTCCGCATTTACAGGGCTCATACATCAGCCTTGAGATATCCTTCGTCCTGTACCGGATTAACGGCAGAGCCTCCTTGGTGATGCAGGTAATTACAAGCTCACCCTTGGACCCCGGAGGCAATACCTCGCCGGTTTCCGGATCAATGATTTCAGGGATAAAATGATCTTCATTAATATGCATTCCGCAGAGCTCCAGACATTCACCGGAGACTCCGGGGCCGATCAGCTCACTCATACCATAATTCTGGGTAACCTTCATATCCTGGCTCCAGAGCTTATACATCTCCTGTCTCATCGGCTCAGTCATACCTTCGCCGCCAAACAGGCCAATCTTCACATTCAGATCCTTTGCAGGGTCAAGTCCCATCTGCCGTGCCACCTCACCGATATGTAATGCATAGGAAGGGGTTGCTACGAGCAGAGTCGTACCAAAATCCTGCATATACATAATTTGCTTCTGCGTATTACCGGAAGAGGTAGGACATACACTGGCTCCGATGTTTTCAAGTCCATAATGGAGACCAAGGGCTCCGGTAAACATACCGTAACCGAAGCATATCTGTGCAACATCCTCCGGAGAAGCTCCACCCATGACAGCGATTCTGGATACACATTCCGTCCAGGTTTCAAGATCCTTCTTCGTATAGCCGACCACAGTGGGCTTTCCTGTGGTGCCTGAGGAAGCATGGATTCGGACCAGCTCCTTCTTGGGTACCGTAAATAGACCGAAGGGATAGTTATCCCTCAAATCCTGTTTATATGTGAATGGAAGCTTCCTTAAATCATCAAGGCTCTTAATGTCCTCGCAGCTCACACCTGCCTCATCCATCTTCGCACGGTATGCAGGTACCTTCTCATATATCCGTGCTACGGTTTCCTTAAGTCTAGCCAGCTGGATGGCTTCTATTTCTTTTCTGGGTAGTGATTCTTCCTTTGCCCAAATCATGTCATGATTCCCCCTTCATATTTCATGCATCGTTTTGTTAGATGATTGGATTGCATGTATTTTTGTAAGTAATAGCATCTATTCCTCCGGTAATACTGATCACCGGTTAAGACAGGAGTAAGGAGCTGTTCAAAACAGCCCCTTTCCCGTCATAATAGCCAATTAACTACAGGTTTTCCTGTAAAAATTACGTATTATGCTTCCTGAATGGATTTCTTCGTATGTACGGTTACTGTCTCATCATAGCAGGCGAATATTTCATTAACCTTATCGCTCCTTAACTTAGGAGTAATCAGACTAATCACCGGTACAAGAACCAGACCCGCTACCATTGCGATTGCTCCGGCATTAATCGGAGAATCAATGTATTTTAAGAACATATTGGATACAGTTATGCCGACACCGGAGAGAAAGCTGACCCAGACAGCGAGCTTCGTCACTCCCTTCCAATACAGACCATATAGGAATGGTGCCAGGAAGGAGCCGGCCATCGCACCCCAGGAAATACTCATCAGCTGAGCAATGAAGGTGATCGGATTTAACGCCAGGTAAACAGATATTCCGATAAAGAATACAATTAATATTCTCATGATCAGAAGCTGCTTCTTCTCACTTATGGTTTTTACGATGGTACCTTTAATGAAGTCCAGCGTCAGTGTAGAGCTGGAGGTCAGAACCAGGCCCGAGAGGGTTGACATGGAAGCCGATAAAACCAGGACAACCACCACACCGATCAATATATCCGGCAGACCGGACAGCATGTGGGGAACAATCGTATCAAAATCAATTGTGCCGTTTGCCTTGTAGATTGCCTTATCGTCAAACAGTCTTCCAAAGCTGCCGAGAAAATAGCACCCTCCGGAGATAATCACTGCAAAGACCGTAGATATAATGGTTCCTGTTTTAATCGATTTCTCACTTTTGATTGTATAGAATTTATGTATCATCTGAGGAAGTCCCCAGGTACCCAACGAGGTAAGAATAATAACCCCCAGAAGGTTCTTCGGATCCGGTCCGAAGAAGGAGGTATAGGCACCGGCTTGGCCTAAGGTGACTGCAGAGTCACTCGGAATTTTCGCAAGGTTGCCAATTGCCTCCATGAAGCCTCCCTGTCCGTTAATAACAGCGGTAATGACTGCGATAATACCCGCCAGCATGATGATGCCCTGAATAAAGTCATTAATGGCAGTTGCCATATAACCACCCAGAATAACATAGAGGCCGGTCAGTATCGCCATGCTTAGAACACAGATACGATAGTCCACGCCGAAGGCCATATGGAACAGGCCGGAAAGTCCCTTATAGACGGAGGCTGTATACGGTATCATGAAGATAAAAATGATTGCTGAGGATACCAGCTTGATTGGCTTACTGTGAAATCTGCTACCGAAGAAATCAGGCATAGTGGAGGATTGCAGGTGATGAGTCATAACACGGGTTCTCCGTCCTAAGATCACCCAGGCCAAGAGGCTTCCGATGAAGGCGTTACCGATTCCGATCCAGGTTGCCGCAGTACCGTATTTCCATCCAAATTGACCTGCATAACCAACAAAAACAACAGCAGAAAAATATGTAGTACCATATGCAAATGCAGTGAGCCACGGCCCTACCGCTCTTCCTCCCAATACGAAGTCTCCAACGTTAGTTGCATGCTTTCTTGCATATAAGCCGACTAAAAACATGACTACAAAGAAACAAATCAAAAAAGCCACCTTAACAAACATAACTTCTCCCTCACTATTCTGATATTTAAATACTTTATCGCTTTAAAGTATAATTGCTTTAAAGCGTTGCGCTTTAAAGCAATAGTATCAGAAGATAGGATATCTGTCAAGAGCTTGATGTATTAAGTTCGATTTTATCGTCTGATTATGAGATAAAATCCAAGAAAAAGATAGCAGGCCGCTGTCAGTGGCAGAAGTATTTGAAAGCTCCTATGCTTCGTCTTATGGCGGAAGTACTTCATTCCAAGATAGGAGCCGATACCCCCTCCGAACAGAGCGATTCCAAGGAGGGTCCTCTCAGGTATGCGCCATCGGTTTCTTATCGCTCTCCTTTTATCCAGCCCCATGGTAAGAAAGCCGGTTATATTCATTATAATCAGGTATGCGGCTGCAATTAACTTAATGATCTCATTCATCGCTGTCTCCCTTCCACCGCTATAGTGCGGCATATAAAAAGGGGCCGTCCTTTCAGCACAATACGATTGAGGGCTCGGACTTTCCTTCCACCAAAATCAGAAGGAGCGTGTACACGCACTTAAGTCCAAGGCTCCTCTCATCGTAAAATGCCGATACGACAGCCCTGTATCATTTTATTTTTCTTCTAAGCCAAGCTTAATTCCAAGCTCGGTAAGCTGCTTATCCTCCACCACGTTCGGAGCATCCGTCATCAAGCAGGAGGCATCCTTTACCTTCGGGAAGGCTATTACATCGCGGATACTATCCTCTTTCGCCATCAGCATAACCAGACGGTCTAAACCGTAAGCCAATCCGGCATGGGGCGGAACGCCGTATTTAAATGCATTCAGCAGGAATCCAAAGCGCTCGTAAGCACTTTCCTTCGTAAAGCCCAATACCTCGAACATCTTCTCCTGTACATCGCTCTGGAAGATTCTCACGGAGCCACCGCCAACCTCTGTACCGTTTAAGGTAATATCGTAGGCCTTAGCTCTTACCTTCGCAGGATCCGTATCTAAGAGTGCAAGATCCTCATCCATCGGCATGGTAAACGGGTGATGCTTTGCAACGAATCTGTTCTCTTCCTTGGAGTACTCTAAGAGCGGGAATTCCGTTATCCACAGGAATTTATATTCATCCTTGTTCAATAGGCCAAGGTTTCTTGCAAGCTCAAGTCTTAGGTTACCAAGTACTGCAAATACGACATCATCCTCGTCCGCTGCGAAGAGCAACAGATCCCCGGGCTTGCCATCCATTGCGGCAACTAAAGCATTAAGCTCCTCCTCCGTCATGAATTTACTAAAGGAGGATTTATAGGTTCCGTCTGCACCGATGGACAGATATGCCAGACCCTTTGCTCCAAAGTCCTTGGCATAATCCACAAGAGCGTCTATCTTCTTTCTGGGCATCTCACCCTGGCCGTTGGCATTGATCCCACGGACAGATCCACCCTTCTCCAGGGCACCGGTGAATACGGAGAAGCCGCAATTCTTAACAACCTCGGAAACATTCTTTAATTCCATGCCGAAACGGATATCCGGCTTATCGGAACCAAAGCGCTCCATAGCTTCCGCATAAGTCATTCTCTGAATCGGAAGCTCTACATCGATACCGATACTTTCTTTGAACATTTTCTGCAGCAAACGCTCATTTACACTGATGACATCATCTACATCCACAAAGGATAACTCCATATCAATCTGGGTAAACTCCGGCTGACGGTCAGCTCTAAGATCCTCATCACGGAAGCACTTTACTATCTGGAAATAGCGGTCATAGCCCGCACACATCAGAAGCTGCTTAAACAGCTGGGGTGACTGTGGCAGTGCATAGAAATTACCGGGATGAACGCGGCTCGGTACAAGGTAATCCCTTGCTCCCTCCGGTGTGCTCTTCGTCAGCATCGGCGTCTCTATCTCCAAAAAACCTTCCTCTGAAAGGAACTGGCGGGTAATATTAGCCACCTTGCTTCGAAGAATCAGATTATTCTGAAGATCCGGTCTACGAAGGTCCAGATAACGGTATTTGAGTCTAAGCTCCTCCTTCGTCTTACTTTCCTCTTCTATCTGGAACGGCGGAGTTTCAGCCTCCGAAAGAATTCTGAGCTCACTCGCACGAAGCTCGATGTCTCCGGTTGCCAGATTCTCATTCACAGCTCCCGAACGGGCTTCTACTTTACCGACTACTGCTATCACGAATTCACTTCTTAGGCGCTCAGCTTTCGCAAAATTCTCGATTCCGCAATCATTTTCTTCAAATATGATCTGCAGAAGTCCGGTACGATCCCTAAGATCAACGAATATAATTCCTCCCTTATTCCTGTTCTTCTGCACCCATCCCATTACAGTCACAGTATCTCCGATATTCTTATTGGAAACTTCAGTACATCTGTGGCTTCTGTGTAAGCCCTTCATTGATTCTGCCATGGTTATTACATTCTCCTTTATCTTAATTCAAACCATTCTAATGAACTTTATTCTAATCCATTTCACATAATCTGTCCACATTTTTCTTAAGCTGCTCCAACCCTATCCGGAAGCTTCATAAGCGGGGATACGGACTTAAAAACGTGTACCAAAAGCTATTACTCCGGGTACACGTTTCTTTTCTTTATGAGTAGCACCTATAGATAAAAGTCAAGGCATTTACGGTTGCAGGTTGCCGGTCTAACATAGGTTGATGCAACCCTGACATGCTCCGGATGTGTGGTATAGGCTTTCAGAGCCTTCTCATCCGTAAATACCACATCCAGCATCATATCTGAATTAGAGGTATCCACTGGCTGTAATAACACCTCAATGGATTCAATTCCCTCAACCAGATTTTTTAGGTTCTCCAACTCTCGTTTAATCACAGCTGCCTTCTGTATTTTTTCTTCCGCCGTAAACCCTTCTGCAAAATTCCAGGCAACAATATGTCTTACCATGTCAATTCCTCCTGCTAATCATGTAGTGAAATAGTTGCTTATACCTCGATATAAGTATAACACAAATCATAAAATAGGCAATCCATGATTTAAAAACCGGTATATCCTTACGAACAATATCCGAAGGCAAGGAAAGCAAATTCTTTCTGTTCATCTCCGGGTGACATCCTAATCTCAAGGATATGCTCCTTGGATTCCTCCTCCCGGAATACAAATACCGACATAGGATTACCCCAGCCAAAAATACGGTAACCTGACATGGAGGCCTTTAACTGACCGTCTACATAAATCTGTGCATCTCCTTCATTTCTATCATTCTTCTCTCTGTATATGGCAAACAGGCTTTTACATTTCAGTTTAATCTTCATACCTTTGTTACCGGAGGTTTTATCATGGAGCCAGCCATTCTTAAATTCCTCCAACAGCTGCATCCTCTGAAAGCTCCCGTATGTAACCACATCGGCATTCTCTGCATCTAAAAGCTTCATGTTGGCATAAGCAGCTCCAAAGAAGGGGTGCTTCGGCAGAACAGCTTCTTCGTCCGGCTCAGCTTCATCGATCGTATCATAGAAATAATTGATAAATTCCGTTACCAGTTGATTGCCGGATTCATTCGGATGGATATTATCATCCGCGTAGGAGGACCAGCTCATCCGACCGGCTGCCACCTCCTGAAGCACCGCATCGCAGGCACTGATCATCGGAAGCAGATAATATTCCCCGATCACCTGCATATGCCCCTGACAGGTATACCCCATATCTGACGACATAAACAATAGAACTACTGCAGGCTTTGTTTCCGAGTTTAATAAGCGAAGTACCAGACTTTCATAGATTTCTCTGTTGAGATTGTCCTTTGAGTCATTTACCGCAAACTCAACGAAGACGATATCCGGTCGATAATCGAGTACATCTCGGTCTGCTCTGATCAATCCCAGGGTGGAGGTGGTACCGTTCATACCGGCATTGATATATCGCACGTTATCCGGATTACTGAACTTGCTTGTATAATACCTGGTGGATAAAGTAGCAAAGCCCTTGTCATCCGTCATACTTCTCAGCATTGTTATGGAAGCACCTAGAAAGACGATTGTCACCTCTTCCCCCCTTCTGCTCTTCTCAAACGCTTTTTTCATCCGATAGTTATTTCCAGAACTAATCAAGGAGCGTTTTACCATCTCCCTATGGGAATCAGATCTTTCCTTAACCAAATCCTTCATTTGTATTCCCCCCGCTTCTTCTTTCGTTCAATCAATAAAATATTTCCCTTAGATGCAGCTTCAGAGCTTTTACAAAATTATGATAGCAGATCCTCACAGAATAAGCCAATGGTTATTGACTTATTAAACTTATAATTTTATACTTATTATATTATGCAAGATATTACAACCCATTGCATTACTCGCCATGGCGCGTTCTGGTCTAGGCAGATATCATGTGTTGTAAAATGCATCCTCACATCCGTAGATTATCCTTGATTGATCAGGAGGTATAAAGCTATGACTTCACAACAAATCGAGTATGTCCTTACCCTGGCTGAGGAGAGAAGCTTTTCTAAGGCTGCACAGAAGCTGTATGTAACGCAGCCCTCCCTAAGTCAGTTTATAAAAAATCTGGAGAATGAATTATGTACCCAATTATTTGACCGGAGTACCTCTCCGATCCGTATCACTCCCTCCGGAGAGGTATATATCGAGGCGGTTCGACGGATGAAGGCCATTGAAGAGGAGTTGAGCCAGCAGCTTGCCGACCTGTCGAACTTAAAGACAGGGGATTTAAGAATTGGAACAAGCCCTTTCCGTGCTTCCTGCCTGCTCCCCAAGAGTATCGCAGAATTCCTTAAGATGTATCCCGGGGTAAACATTCATATCCTGGAGAGTAAGATGCCTGATCTTGAAAAGGCTGTTTTGGAGGGTAATATCGACCTTTATCTGGGGACAGGTCCCTTTGATGAAAGCCTTTTTCATGCCGAGGCTCTGGCCGAAGAACAACTATACCTAGCTGTTCCCCCCGATCTTGAAATCAATCATGAGCTGAAGGATTACCAGATCAGTGATTATGATATTAAGCTGGACAACGTAAAACTACATAAGACACCTGCTGTGGATATCACATGGTTTCAAGATCAGAAGTTTATTCTTCAACAGCAGGGTCAGAAGCTATACTCCATGGCAATGGAGATCTGCCAAAGCTTTCGCTTCACCCCGGATATCGTCCTGTACAGTGAACGGCTGGAGACTGCGTTTTCCTGGGCACTGGCCGGAATCGGTATTACTTTCCTGCCGGATTTTCTGATCCGCTTTGGTAACAATAAAAAACACCCGGTTTATTATAAGCTAAATCACCCGGTAGCTACCCAACATCTGTGTATCGCTTACCGCAAAAACCGTTATCTTTCCAGGGTATCCATTGAATATATCGCTGTTCTGAAGCGGCTGATCGGATATGGCACCTGGCAGTTTAAGGAATAGAAAACTTCTTTTACTTTAGCCTGGAGCAGAGTGCCGGGGCAATCCGTTCCAGCGTCACTATGCCAATTTATTTATATATAATAAGAAAAGAGGCTGTGCATTAATATACCTGAAGCGTATATCGGCACATCCTCTTTTATTGACATAATGCTACATTATTTAAATAGTCCTGAGATTTCTTCCAGATTTACCTCGATCTGTTCGCCTGTTTGCATATCCTTAACATTTACTTTTTTACTTGCGAGCTCATCCGCACCAATAATCACCGTCTTCTTAGCGCCCAGCTTATTGGCATACTTCATCTGGGCTTTGACACTTCGATCCATATAGTCCGTTTCAACGATAATACCCTTCTTGCGAAGCTCATGTACTAGGCGGTAGGCCTCAGCTCTCGCTTCCTGTCCAAGAATACCGATGTATAAATCCACAGCAGGCTCCGGAGCAAGCTCTACTCCTTCCGCCTCCAGTTCACCGATAATTCTCTCTATTCCAAGACCGAAGCCCACAGCAGGAATATCCTGCTTCTCATCAATTTCATGAATTAGATTGTCATATCTTCCGCCACCGCAGATGGTAAAGCCATCAGCGTTAACAAACTCAAATACCGTCTTTGTATAATAATCCAATCCCCTAACAATTCCTGTATCAATTTCAAAGGGAATTCCAAGGTCAATCAGAAGCTTCTGCAGCTCCTCAAAATGCTTCCTACAATCCTCATCCAGATATTCCACGGTTCTGGGGGCATGTTTAACAATCTCCTTGCAGGATGGAACCTTACAGTCTATGACACGCAGGGGGTTCTTCAGCATTCTTTCTCTACAGGTCCCGCAGAGCTGTTCTTTCTGCTGTTCAAGAAAGTTTAATAAGGCTTCATTATAGGTTTTCCTGCAGTTACTGCAGCCAATGCTGTTGATATGAAGCTTTACTCCCTGAATTCCCAGTTCCCGGAAGAATTCGTTCAACAGGGTGATTAGCTCAACCTCCGCCAGAGGACTTGCCGATCCGAAGAACTCCACACCGAATTGGTGATGCTGTCTAAGCCTTCCGCTCTGGGGATTCTCGTAACGGAATACCTGTGATACATAGAACAGCTTGGTTGGCTGGCTCTCCGCATAAAGGCTGTTCTCCAGATAAGCACGAACTGCTCCTGCCGTACCTTCCGGCTTCAGAGTAATACTGCGGCCACCCTTGTCATCGAAGGTATACATTTCCTTCTGAACCACATCCGTTGTTTCCCCAACACCCCTCTGGAATAGGATTGTATGTTCAAAAGCAGGCGTAATAACCTCCGTGATGTTATAAGCTCTGCAAAGTCTCCGCGCCAGTTCTTCAATGATGGTCCGCTTATGCATATTGGAGCCATACCAGTCCTGTGTTCCCTTTGGTCTTTGAGTAATCATCTTAGTCCTCCTGTCTTCTATGTTCAGAATCTGTCAAATACAGATTCCGTAATACTACGGCAATATTTATTATCATAGATTCTTATTCTGTTTTAAGAATTCTCGCTTCTTTTCAATCATTTCATCTATTCTACCAATGTAGTCAGATATACTCTTTACGTTATCGACCCGCTCAATGCGGTTCTCCTCATGAAACACAAACTTGGACATCGCTCCGGCTCCCAGAGCCAATATCGTCTGCTGCTCCTCCATGATCAGAATATTATACAGACCTTCCCGTCCATATCTGGCATAACCGATGTTCTCCAGATTATCTGCCATATTCTTCTGCCGATAAAGATAATATGGGAGATATCCGTTTGTTTCGGCGAATTTTATCGTATCAGCCAGCATTGTAGGAACCTCCTCCGCCTTAAGCCCGGCGTAGTGCTCCTTCTCGATATTTAATCTGGCAGCTCTCTTTAATGCCAGGGTATGAACCGTAAGACTGTCCGGATTAAGCTCCCCGATCTGACTGAGTGTATCCCTGACATCCTCCGGCCTCTCACCGGGAAGGCCAATGATCAGATCCATATTGATATTATCATGACCGGTTTCCCTTGCCAGAAGGAAGGCTTCCCTAATCTGTTCAACCGAATGCCTTCTGCCGATTAAATCCAATGTCCTCTGCTGCATGCTCTGGGGATTGATAGAGATTCGATCCACTCCCCACTTCTTTAAAACCTCGAGCTTATCCCTGGTAATACTATCCGGTCTACCTGCTTCAACGCAGAACTCCTTCACGTGGGTAAAATCAAACCTCTCCCTGACCAGACCAAGCAATCGATCCAGCTGCTCAGCTGTCAATGTTGTAGGTGTACCGCCGCCAAAGTAAACGGTTGTCAGCTTCTTATCCGGAAAACATTCAGCTCCGAAGCTGATCTCCTTCTCCAGTGCCTTCAGATATTCCTCCACACGGTCGGCATAGCGTTCCAGCGGGTAAGAGGTAAAGGAACAATACAGACAGGTACTCGGACAGAAGGGTATTCCGATGTAGAGGCTGTAGCCGTTCTTATAATCCATATCCTTTAAGAGCGTAAGCTCCCGTTCTGCAATCTTTATGCTCATCCGGATCTTGTCCTTGGAGCAGAGATATTCCTCCTCCATCCTCGTCTCAATGCCAGCCTCATCCATACCCTTTAAAAGCATATCATAGACCAGCTTGGTAGGCCGGATGCCGGTTAGAATTCCCCATGGAAGGCTCTTTCCGGTTATTTTCGTCAGCACCTGATACAGTGCTCTCTTTATGCCGTTCTTATGCTTTGGTTTATCCTCTGACAGTGGTATAATACCGGCGGAATGAACTAAGCTCATATCCCCCTGACCGATTACTTCAATTGTTACCTTATCTGTCTCCAGCTCTACTCGTATGATCGAAATCTCATCTGCCGCACAATCCGTCTGATTGGCATGAAATAGCTTCTCAAAGATCTGCATGGATTGTAAGGATCTATCCTGTTTCAGGAGTTCCTTCTCCTCCGGTTCGTATACTTTAACCGTATTCTGGGGAAAGAAGGCTTTTACAAGGGGATATACATCATTTTCATAAATTCTGTCCGATAAGATAACCTGTATCATGTTTGCTCCTGTAACCTTCCTAGTTAAACGGATTAAGGGAAAGATAAATATTATTCTCCCTCTCATGCCCGATCGTCGTTGAGATACCATGGCCCGGATAAACCTTGACCATATCCTCCAACAGCATCAGCTTATTTACAATAGATTCCACCAGCTGCTTGTGGTTGCCGGTCGGCAGATCAGATCTTCCGATATCCTCATAGAACAGGGTATCACCGCTGAACAGCGCGCCATAGCCGACGAAATAATAGCAGGTACCACCGGCGGTATGACCCGGGGTATGAATTACCTTAATGGTAAACCCGGCAAGATTTAGTATTTCCTGATCCTTAAGCAGAACCTCCGGCACGAGGGTGCAATCCCTGCGGATTTGAGAGGAATGATTCATTTCGGGGTCGCCCAACAGGGCTTTCTCGGTTTCCTGAGCATGGATCTGTGCCCCGGTGGCTTCACGTAGCTCACTGGCAGCCAGAATATGGTCAAAATGACCGTGCGTGAGGAGGATTCCCTTGCACACAAGGTCATTTGCTTTTAAATATTGTTCAATCCTTGCCGCATTATCTGCCGGATCTATCACGATTGCTTCCTTTAACTGCGGACTGCTGACGATGTAGCAGTTCGTCTGTACCATGCCGAGTACAAGGGTTTCAATTTTTAATTCGTTCATACTAATCTCCATTCTGCCGCAAACCCGTGAAATTGGGGGGCAGCACAAATTTGCTGATTGAAAAATCGCCTGGGGTTATCGGTAATTCCTTCTGATGAAGCCTATCTTTAGCCTGCTGTCCGCTCAATATCCAGAATACTTTCCACATTACGGATTTTGGCTATGATTTCGTTCAGCTGCTCCTTGCCGTTAATCTCAAAACCGATGCTGATTGTTGCCGTACCCTGCTTACTGGTCCGGACATTCATAGAGGTTACATCGATCTTATTCTCTGTCAGTACCTTGGAGATATCCACCAGAACTCCGGTCCGGTTATTGGCATAGATCTTAATCTCCGCCGGATAGACTCCTCCGGCTTCCTTACCGTCGGCTACATTCCATTCCGCATCAATCAGCCTTGCCCGATCCTCCTCGGGCAGGTTAATGACATTGATACAGTCCGTTCTATGAATGGATACTCCTCTGCCCCTGGTAACAAAGCCCACAATCTCATCGCCCGGCACCGGACTACAGCATTTGGAGAAACGAACCGCCAGATCATGGATCCCCTTAACCACGATACCGCTCTTAGATTTCTTCGGTACCAGCTTGTTATCCCGGACATCAGTAATCGTTTCTAGGATATTCTCGTCTGTAATTTCCTTCTTATATTTCTTCTTATATTCTTCCTGAAGGCGGTTAACTACCTGGCCTTCCTTTAAGCCTCCGTGTCCGATTGCCGCAAGAACGGCCTCCCATTCCTTAAAGCCGTATTTACGCATCACTACATTGATAAATTCCGGTTTTAACAGATCACTTAAGACAATGCTCTTCGTCTTGCAGTAGTTAATAACAAGCTCCTTGCCCCTGGTGATATTATCATCCTTTAATTCTGTTTTAAACCACTGATTGATCTTATTCTTCGCCTGAGTACTCTTAACAATCGTCAGCCAGTCACGACTCGGACCCTTGGAGTTCTGCGAGGTCATGATCTCGATTCGGTCACCGTTCTGGATCACATAATCGATCGGTACAAGCTTACCGTTGACGCGGGCACCCACCATTTTATTGCCGACGGCACTATGAATGCTGTATGCAAAATCAATCGGGTTGGAACCCGTAGGCAGGGTTTTAACATCTCCGGTCGGCGTAAAGGCATATACACTTTCAGAGAATAGATCGAAGTCATTTTTTAACAGGCTTAGGAACTCCTTATTGTCAGAGAGATCCCTCTGCCATTCCAGTACCTGTCTTAACCAGATCAGCTTCTCTTCCTCTGCGTTGGCAGTTCCGCCCTTACCGTCCTGCCCCTCCTTATACTTCCAATGGGCTGCGATACCGTATTCTGCCGTACGGTGCATCTCGTAGGTTCTGATCTGTATCTCAAAGGGTTGTCCCTTCGGTCCGATTAGAGTCGTATGGAGGGACTGATACATATTCGGCTTGGGCATCGCAATATAATCCTTGAAACGGCCGGGAATCGGCTTATACATTTCATGGATCACGCCCAGGGCAGCATAGCAGTCCTTCAGGGAATCAACAACAATTCGCACGGCAAATAAATCATAAATCTGATCCAGCGTCTTATTCTGATTCACCATTTTCTTATAGATACTAAAGAAATGCTTAATTCTTCCGTCAATCTTAGCAGGGATACCGGCTGAGTCGATGTGGGTCTTGACCTCAGCCACGATGCTGTCGATGTAAGCCTGACGCTCACTCCTCTTGGTTGCAATCTTCTCAGCCAGATCCTTATAGACCTCCGGTTCCAGATATTTTAAGGAAAGATCATCCAGCTCGATTTTGATTTTAGAGATACCAAGCCTCTGAGCAATCGGAGCATAGATGTCCATGGTCTCCCTGGCAGTCTCCTTCTGCTTCTCCGGTTCCTTGTATTTTAAGGTTCTCATGTTATGGAGACGGTCGGCCAGCTTAATTAAGATAACACGGATATCCTTAGCCATCGCTAAGAACATCTTCCTTAAATTCTCGGCCTGAATCTCCACCTTATCCTTGGAATAATTAAGCTGTGTCAGCTTAGTCACACCGTCCACCAGCAGGGCGATCTCCTCAGAGAACATCTCGGAGACCTCATAAATCGTAAAATCAGTATCCTCAACCACATCATGCAGAATTCCGGCCACGATACTTTCCTTATCCAGCTCCAGCTCGGCAAGGATATTGGCAACACAAAGGGGATGAATGATATAGGGTTCTCCGGATTTGCGGAACTGGTCCTTGTGGGCATTATCCGCCAGATGGTAAGCTTTCTCAATCATGGATATATCCGCTGAGGGATGATAGCTTCGTACCTTATCAATCAACTGCTGATACAGGATTTCGGGCGAAGTAAAATCGGCAGGTATCGCAATATCTGTCTGCTGATTCAATATATCCTTCCCTACGTTCTGGTTCTTATCTTCCATGATTCCACCCCCTCTTCTGATTCTTCCTTATTGTTCCGGTGTATTATGCCATTTCTCCGGTAACTGCAGGAGTAATAAGCTTTCTATTACATGCCGCCTGCAAACGGTCTTATCAAACGCGTTCCGAATTATTTCCCATCATACTGAAGGACTGCTTCTACATCGTAGCCCTCCAGCTTAGCACGGCCCTGCAGACCCTTCAGCTCCATCAGGAACACGATCTTAACCACTACACCGCCTAGCATCTCCACCAGCTTGGTGATTGCTTCGATGGTTCCTCCGGTTGCGATTAGATCATCTATGATGACAACCCTCTGTCCGGGCTTAATTGCATCCTTGTGAATCTCAATTGTGGCCTTGCCATACTCCAAATCATAATCCATGGAGATCGTCTCACAGGGCAGCTTACCCTTCTTACGAATCGGTACAAATGCTTTATTTAAATTATATGCAATCGGTACGCCGAAGATAAAGCCTCTTGATTCCGGCCCGACAATCGTATCAAATTCAGTATCCTTAAGGAGCGCCTGCATCTGATCTATTGCAAGCTTAAGTCCATCCTTATCCTGTAATATACTGGTCACATCCCGGAAAATAATCCCCGGCTCCGGAAAATCCGGTATACTTCTAACATAGTCCTCAATTTTCTTCATCATGACCTCCATCTGCCCGTATTTACGGGGCTTTCCGGCTTATTTTATACACAAAGCCTTCTTATAGATGATAATTATAACACTTCCTGTAACAATTCGTAAAGCCTAATTCTACATATAAGGACAAAGTGTGAAAAAGAAAACCAATTTTCACAAAGCAAAACAGTAATCCCCTTGGAATAAACTGTAATAATCATACAGGGGCTCTCACACCTTATTCTTACTGATTCATAAGATGCCATAAAGCGGCATTCTTTATATCAGAGTAAAGTATTTTATCTGTAATTCTGAATCATCAGCTGAATCTTCTTAAATCCGTTATACTCATTGATCTTGGGGAAATAGGTAATCGTAAGCTTAATAGAGGTTCCCCTACCGGTCTTAAGCTTCTGCACCTCTTCATTGCCATAGGTGGCTCCGATATAATTAAAGAAGGCATTAACATCTCCGAAATACACAGCTTCCAGCTGCTTGCCATACCGGTTCTCAAAAAGAAAGCGCAATCCGTTCGAATTCTTACCGATAACAAAGACAGATTTAATCATCAGCTCCTTCTCAGCAAATAACGGTTTCTCATTTCCTTTACCAAAGGGCTCCAGCTGCCTTAACTCTCCGATCAGGGGCTCCGACAGATAACCTAGGGGAAGCAGAATATCGATGGTAACCTTCGGAACAAGCATCTCATCGGTCAAGGGAGCACACGCGTTCAGGCGCTGCCGTAAAAGCTCAATATTACCGGGCTGCAGGGATAATCCGGCCGCCATCGGATGACCTCCGACCTTGGTTAAAAGCTCCCGTTGTTTTACCAGCTCTTCAATCATATTATACTGCTCAATGGATCTGGCAGAGCCCTTAATCCCCTCCTCAGAGTCTGTGAGAATTATTGCCGGCCTATGGTATCTTTCCCTGATTCTTCCAGCGATTATTCCCGCTATACTCTCATGGCAGTCCTTCAGATATACTACCAGTACCTTATCCATCGGCAGGGGACCTTCTTCAATGATCTGTATGGCTTTCTCCACATTCTCCGCCGTCATATCCTTACGGAGCTCATTTAAGCTCCTTACCTCTGCGGCTAGCTTTGCTGCTTTCTGCTCGTCCTCTGCCAGCAGAAGCTCCAGACCCCGCTTCGCTGTATTCAGTCTGCCGGAAGCATTCAGACAGGGACCAAGGACAAAGCCCAGGTGAAAGGTGTTCAGCTGCTCCCTGTCTATCTGGCAGGCCTCCATTAATGCCTGCAAGCCCTTATTAGAAGTCCTTCTTAGCAAGGCCAGTCCTTGCTTTACAATAATCCTGTTCTCATCCGTCAGCTCCATGACATCGCAGACAGTGGCGATTGCTGCATAGGCCAGGAGCTCCTCTTCCAGTACTTCCTTTCCGGGAATATCCATATCCCGGAGCAATGCCTGGGTTAATTTATAGGTAATGGCAGCTCCGCAGAGCCCCTTATAGGGATAGGTACATTCCGGCTGCTTGGGATTAATGATTGCATCTGCCTCAGGGAGACAGATCTGTCCCTCCTCCAGCTCCAGCAAGCTATGATGGTCCGTTACGATTACAGTCATACCGTATTCTTTCGCTCTGCGAATCTGTTCCATGGCAACGATACCGTTATCGCAGGTAAGAAGCGTATCGATTCCCGCTTCCCTCGCTTCTTCTACCATCCTCATGTTAATTCCGTACCCATCCTTAATCCGGTCCGGTATATCATAATCCACCCGAGCCCCGGATAGGGTCAGAGTTCGTAATAAGATATAGGTAGAGACAACTCCGTCTACATCATAATCTCCGATGATTCGGATTCTTAAGCCACCCCTTATCTTCTTCCGAAGAATATCACAAGCCTTCTCCATATCCTTTAAGGTAAAAGGGTCATGAAGCCCCTCAAGACTCGGATATAAGAAATCCTTAATCTCTTCCGGTTCAGTAAGTCCCCGGTTTACAAGACACCGCGCCAATACCTCGCTTATTCCGCATTCCTGCATGATCAGGTTAAAGTCTGCTTTTAAATTCTTAATTACCCAGTTTTCCATGCTCATACTCCATGCTGCTTCTATCGTAGGTGATTCAGGGAAGGAGGCTGTTAGCTTCTCTCCCTATTTTCGTTCGTAGCTTCCTGTATTTGTAGTGCTATTCAAGATACAGCACGTTGATTTTCTGTTACTTTATTGTCAGTGCCAGCTTCATCTCAGCCACTACAGATAAATAAGTTGTATTTATTCCTCCTGCTGCGCTGCTTTTAACATGATCGCGCATTCGATCCGTTTTCTCTGCAGCTCACAGCCGATATCATATGCATCGTTAATGTCTCCATGGAACTTAAAGGAGTTGGCGGCACAACCACCGCTGCAGTAGAATTTTGCAAAACAGCTTAAGCATTTCTCTTTGGAATATACATTGCAGCCCTTGAATTCTTCTTTGATATCCGTCTGTTTGACTCCCTCAAAGACATTTCCCATCAGGTATTCCGGGATACCTACAAACTGGTGACAGGGATAGAGATCTCCCCAAGGTGTCACTGCCAGATATTCCGTACCGGAACCACAGCCGGAAAGACGTTTTGCCACACAGGGGCCGCCGGATAGATCAATCATGAAATGGAAGAAGTTAAAATCCTTCCCTTCCCGGTGCTTCTCGAGCATATACTTCGCCAGCTTGTCATATTCCTCAAATAGTACCGGCAGATCCTCCTCCGTAATCGCATAGGGCTCTTCAGGCAGGGCAACCACAGGCTCGACAGATATCTGTTTAAAGCCTAATTCAGCCAGATGCTTCACATCCTCCGAGAAATCCAGATTATTGTGAGTAAAGGTTCCCCGGACATAATAATTGGTCTGGTTCCTACTCTCGGCAAGCTTTAAGAATTTGGGCAGGATCAGGTCATAGCTGCCCTTCCCGTTCCTGCTGGGACGCATCCGGTCATTGACTTCCTTACGGCCGTCTATACTTAATACCACGTTACTCATTTCCTGATTGACAAACTCCATAATCTCATCATTCAACAGGACTCCGTTGGTTGTCAGTGTAAACCGGAAGTTCTTATTATGCAGCTTCTCCTGCTCCCTGCCGTATTTTACAAGGTCCTTCACCACCTGAAAGTTCATTAGCGGCTCTCCGCCGAAGAAATCCACCTCCAGATTCCTGCGGCTGCCGGAATTGGCGATCAGAAAGTCCAGTGCCTGTTTACCCACCTCGTAGCTCATCAGGGCACGGCCGCCCTTATATTCTCCTTCTTCCGCAAAGCAATACCTGCAGGCAAGATTACAGTCATGAGCGATATGTAAGCAAAGCGCCTTAACTACCGTGGAGCGCTGCTTGAAGTCCCGGATGTAATTCTCATAAACATCCTTCGTAAAGAGAGAGCCCTCTCTCTTCAGCTGCTCGATATCTACCATAACCTCCATGATCTGACGTACCAGGGATTCAATATTCTCTGTGAAATCTCCTTGGTTATCCTTGTCAACAACCAGCTTCATAAATTCCGGTCGGGTATATTTCTCAACCATGGCCTCGATGATATTCTCCTGGCTGTTGTCTTCATACATTCCAATGATATCGTAAGCCAAATCATCAACCACATGGATCATACCGCTATTCACATCCAGAACGATATTATACCCGTTACTTTTATACTGATGAACCACTTCTTATCCTCCTATTTCATCCGGAGTACTCTCGGAAACAGACGACTAGCCTCAGCCAGAGTGTCAGTTCCGGGTATGCTCCCACAACGAATGGGACTGTCTCAAATTATCTTCCGGTAATTGAAGCTAAACAGAAAGATATTTTGAGGCAGCCCCACAATTCAATCGTCATAATAAACGAACAGCCACATGTTATGTAAGCTCAATCCTTTATTTGTTTTCGCAGCTCTGATTGCCAACTGTACAGGATGTCTTACATGCTGACTGACATGATGTCTGACATTCGCCACATCCACCCTTTTTCATGGTATCTTTCAGGTTTCTTGTGTTTAAAGTCTTGATATGTTTCATTTTTAAGCCTCCTTGACTACTATTATGCAGATGTTCGACAAGTTTTTATGGACTAATCTGCTAATCGTGGATATTATATCATAAGTATATGCATAAGAAAAGAGTTTTTTGCAATTCTAACTATATGAAATTATAAGGTGGTTTCAGCTTTTCGCCGACAATTTTCATAGGTATGTTTTCTCATAGTAATAATATGAAATAATAGATTTTTTTACAAAGTATATTGAAACGACACAGTGCGGTATGGTATAATATATCATGTCGTAATTAAAACCACTTGCCTCCGTGCTTCTATCCGACCCATTATTCTTGAGTAAACCGATTATATTCACGGAGTTGACAGATATCAATACTAATTTCATAGGAAAGGTATGGTGCTAAGAAATGAAAAAATTTATTATTACTACGGACTCCACCTGTGATTTACCCCGGGAGTATATAGCTAAGCATGGTATTCAGCTTCTGCCATTGTATTACAGCTTTGACGGGTCAATCTATGGTGATAAAAATGAGCTTGAGCCAAAGGATTTTTATAATAAAATGCGTTCCGGTTCAATGCCTACCACGATGGCTGTTAATCCTGACAATGCAAATGAAATCTTCCGCAATCTGTTGAACGAGGGCTATGATATTCTACATATCGCGTTCTCTTCAGGCTTAAGCGGAAGCTGTTCGGTTGCTGTAACGGTTGCCAGGGAGCTATGCGATGAGATCCCCGGAGCGAAAATTGTGGTTGTGGATTCCCTGTGTGCCTCCCTCGGTGAAGGCCTGTTGGTACACAAAGCTATCGAATTAAAGGATAGCGGCAAATCTCTTGACGAGATTGCGGATTGGCTTGAGAAGAATAAATTTAATCTGTGCCATATCTTTACGGTTGATGATCTCCATCATCTGCACCGGGGCGGAAGGGTGTCCAAAGCCGCTGCCATAATCGGAACCCTGATCAATGTAAAACCGGTACTGCATGTAGATAATGAAGGTCATCTGATTCCTCTTAACAATGTCAGAGGCAGGAAGAAGGCACTGATTTCCCTGGTAGATCAGATGGAGAAAAGGCTGGAGGGCTATAAGGAAACCAATGATATCATCTTTATCAGTCACGGAGACAGTTTAGAGGATGCGGAATTTTTAGCTGCTCAGATTAAGGAACGCTTTGGAATTGACAATTTCCTATTCAATTATGTCAGTCCGACCATCGGATCTCATTCCGGCCCCGGAACGATTGCACTGTTCTTCATGGGAAATAACCGATAGTATTTTTGAAAATCATACGAAACGACAATAGAGGATTATCTGCCTGTGGCAGACAATCGCCTGTAAGATGAAGCGATACTATTATAAACTAGATGAAATGATAATGTTTTTCATGAATAAGGCTCGAATCCGGTTGGATTCGAGCCTTTCATAGTTGATGCATTAGGTTACTTCATACTGCCCGAGTGCAGGCTGCTGATCACCTCAGTTACACGGTTCCGAGCCTCATCACCACTGGCTGAATTCTGGATGTAGCTTACCAGCTCCTGTTTTTTCTGATCCGGCAAATTTACAAAATTCGTCATCGCCTTCATATCCAAGGCAAGACGGAAGCCAAGTCCTTCGGGTAGAGAATGTTCTATATTTACGATACTCATAATCATGCTCCCTTCATTTATAAAATGAAATTGATTCATGATTATTATCTGACATTAATAAAATATTATGTGTTTGGGCACATGTCGGTTCTTTCAAGGAAAACCATATTATGCTGCAAAAATAAAATTTTAAATTGCTGATTTGAAGCTCAATACAGTTATTATTCTCCGCTGATTGCGATAAACTCCTCCACCAGCTTTTCGATGGAGTGCAGACTCGTTCTCCAGAAATTCGGGTCCTCCAGATCAATCTCTGCTTCCTTCGCAGCCTCTTCCACACTCATAATTGTCGTAGCATTTAACAGAGCCCGGTATTTTGGCAGGAATTGCTCTCCCTCTGCCTTGTACTTCTCATAAAGGCCACGGGCAAACAAGCCTCCGAAGGCATAGGGGAAATTATAGAAGCTTAAGCTTTCGGAATAATAGTGTCCCTTTAACACCCACATATAGGGATGGAGATAATCCGGATCCAGGCCATCACCATAGGCAGCCTTCTGCGCAGACAGCATTATTTCCTTCAATTCATCGGCAAACAAAAAGCCTCTCTGACATTTTTCAAACACTTCACTTTCAAATAAATATCTGGAATAAATATCACACATAATCTGCGTAACATCCTGAAGCTGGCTTTCAATCAGAGCCATCTTCTCCTTACCGGAGGACTCCTTGATTGCCGCCTCCATGATCAATGCTTCATTAAAGGTCGAGGCTGTCTCTGCTACCGGCATACTGTAATCGGTATTTAACGGCAGATGTTCCTGAATATTAAGCCCGTGATAAGCGTGACCGAGCTCATGGGCTAAGGTCACCACATCATTTAGGGACCCGGTGAAGTTCGTAAGGATACGGCTCTGCTTTACGAAGGGCATATTTTCACAGAAAGCTCCGCCAACCTTTCCCTTTCTGGGATAAAAATCAATCCATTCCTCGTCAAAGGCTTCCTCCACCATATCTGCCAGGTCGTCCGCAAAGCCACGGAAATGCTTTACTAAATATGCCTTCGCATCCTCAACCGTAAACTTCGTGCTGCTCTCTCCCATCGGAGCAAACATATCATACCAGGGCAAGCCATTGGTGTGTCCCAGCAGCTTCGCCTTGTGTCTTAAATACTTCTGAAAGACCGGTAAATACTCCCGGATTGCGCTAAGCATAGCCTCCAGCGTTTCCTTCTTCATCCTGGATTGCTGAAGCGTCAGGTCAAGAGGGGATTCATAGCCTCTCAATTCACAGATTGTATTAACCTGAGTTTTGATATTATTCAGGGAATAGCTGATCGGATCCTTAATCTTCTCATAGGCTCTAAGCTCCGCCTCATATGCATCCTTACGGACATCGGCATCTTCACTGTGCGCCAGGTTCCTTACCTGGGGCAGGGTGATGGTCTCGTTACGGTATTCCACCTCAAGCGTAGAAGTCAGAAAGCTGTGCATACTGCTCCAGGCAGATCCTGCGCTGATATTGAGCTTTGCAATTACTTCCTCAACATCATCCCCTAACAGATGCTTCGCCTCCCGCTTCATCTCTGTAATCAGGTATTCATATGCCATCAGCTTCGGATGCTTCTTCATATAGGCTTCCACATTTTCGATACCGGCGATCCATTTATGAAGCACCGCCATCGGTTTCGAGGCTTCGCTGAACAGCTTTTCTATGGAATTCAGCTCATTAACAACCTGTCCGTCGGAGGTATTTACGGATTGACGGAGCATCAGATAGAAACCAAGACGGTTTCCCAGTACCTGATATTGTTCCAGATAATCAATCGCCTGAAGCAACGTAGCCTCCTCCTGACCGCTCTGAAGAGTTTCGCTGAAGCCTTTTATCGTCCCGGTCAGTTCGAGAAATTTTTCTCTGTCCTCCTTATATTTGGGGTCCTCAAACCCTTTGTACAGAATATCCAGTGACCATTCACTATTCATTTTCATACGTCCTTTCTATGTTCCAGCTCTAACAGCTGTTTCTTAACATCAAGTCCACCCGCATATCCAACCAAACTACCGTTGGCTCCGATGACCCTATGGCAGGGAATCATACAGATAATCGGATTATTATGATTTGCCATACCGACAGCCCGCGACGCTTTCCCATTACCCACTGCTTCGGCAATCTGCTGATAACTTCGTGTTTCTCCATAAGGAATATCTCTAAGTGCCTCCCATACTCTTTTCTGAAATACAGTTCCCTGTGGGTTAAGAGGAACCGTAAACTCTCTTCGTGAGCCTTCCAAATATTCGTTTAATTGTTTGGAAGCTTCTCGGATAAGCGTTGTCTCCTCCTGATGATATTGGGAGGAGTGCTCCCTTTCCTCCTTTGGTTCCAGAATAATGCCGGTAATACTCCGGTCATCCTCTGTAATCCTAATCCTACCGATCTTCGTTTCATAATAGAATACATTTAACAAACAGGCACCTCCCCTTACACTTTGGCTGGTCAGCATATTAAAAGTATTTTAACACATATTACGGAAACATTCCATATTCTATCCAATTGTCCTGCAGAAAATTATAGTCCCGCTTATATTGTTGCTGTTTTTGTTTCCCTGTCTGACGGCACCCGGAGAGAAGAAGCATCTTTGTTATGCTAACCCTGTGCATATCGGGAACGACTGTTGGTTTTAATATGTAAAAAGATACCGAGAAAAGCATTTCTGCTGGTTGATCTCGGTATCTCTTTTGCCTTCGCAACGTTAGTTGGATCAGTATTATCGACTACCGTCTGCAATCAATAAATTCATTAACGGAATACTTTTACCCGGTTCTCCAAGGGTGAAAACTCCTTCTCTCCCGGAGCTGCCAGTGGCTTGCCGAAGGGCATCTGTGAAAGCAGCTTCCACTTCTTTGGAAGACCCCACTCCTCCTTCACCTGATCATCAATCAGAGGGTTATAGTGCTGAAGGGATGCACCGAGCCCGGCCTCCTCCAGGCCGACCCATACGGTAAACTGCAGCATGCCGGAGGATTGCAGTGACCAGATCGGGAAATTATCTTTATATAATTCAAACTGCTGTTGCAGTGACTCCACAACCTCCTGATCCTCAAAGAACATGACAGTTCCAAACGCGTTCTGAAACGCGTCAAGCTTCTCGTTTGTCTTGGAAAAGCTGTCTTCCGGTACCAGCTTCCTTAAGGCTTCTCTTGTAATATTCCAAAGTCTGTCATGCTGTTCTCCGAAGAGTATCACTGCTCTTGCACTCTGAGAGTTAAAGGGTGAGGGTACATATTTTACTGCATGCTCTACAATATTGCGAATCTCCTCCTCCGATATTGGTGATGTCTTATCCAGAGCGTAGATCGATCTCCTATTCTCTATTGCCTGATTGAAATTCATCATACGATTTACCTTCCTTTCATTATATATTATATCATACTATCTTAGTGTATTATTATTCCTGTGCTTTCGCATTTGTATTGTTTACAATTTAATTTAACACTATTATTTTGTATTTGTCAATAGTTTATATTGACTTTTTTTATTAAATTGCGTAAAATCAAATTGTAACTAAGAACAAGGTAAAATTAACCACAAAGCTTGCGCGGAATGAGAGGTAATTGCATGTCGGCAAATTCAAATCAAAAACCGGATAGTAGCAACAATTACGATATTTTAAAGCTCGATAACCAGCTCTGCTTCTCCCTCTATGTATGTTCTAAGGAAATTATCCGGATGTATAAGCCGCTTCTGGATCCATACGGACTGACCTACACCGGTTATATTGTTATGATGGCTCTCTGGGAGGAGGACCAGATTACGGTCAAGGACTTGGGAAACAAGCTGTACCTGGATTCCGGTACCCTGACACCTCTTTTAAAGAAGCTGGAAGCACTCGGATATATCCTGCGTGCGAGAAGCTCCCGGGACGAGCGGAATGTTTATATCAGATTAACCCAGAAGGGACTGGATTTTAGGACTGAGGCATTGAAGTTCCCGGAGAAGATGGTATGTGCTTTGGATATGGATATGGAAAGTGCAGGACAGCTACTCTCCTGTCTCCACGGTATGATGAAGCATCTGAACAACAATCAGGAAGAATAAAGAAACCCGGTTATCCCAGGCCTGTATGAAAAGGCCGGATAACCGGGTTCTTCTATCTTTTTTAATCCTTCTTCTCTCTATAGATGAAGTCCTTCATCAAGGCCAAGCATCAGATTCATGTTCTGAATAGCAGCACCGGAGGCACCTTTTCCCAGATTATCAAGCCTGGTCATGATCATGGTAAGTCCCTTCGCATCATTACCGAAAACGAAGATTTCTGCGTTATTGGTATGATTACAGGCAGTGATATCGAGTCCTCCGTCAAACAACAGGGAATCATCGGCATAGGGCATAACCTTCACAAATCTCGCTCCTTCATAATGCTCACTTAGAACCTCGTGGATTGCTTTAGAATCCAGTTTCTTGGTCAGCAGTCTCGAATGAATTGGAATGGATGCCGCCAGTCCCTGATAATAATCACAGACGACAGGGACAAACAGCGGGCTTTCCGAAAGTCCGGAGCGCTCCGTCATTTCCATCAGGTGCTTATGGTTCAGAGCTAAGCTATAGGGTCTGGGCGCTTTGGTATACGGATTATCCTCATCATCAGCTTCATACTTTTCAATTAAGGCTTTCCCCCCTCCGCTGTAGCCGGTAATGCTGTGGCAGCTGACCGGGTAATCCGTCGGCATCAGCTTGTGGGCAATCAGAGGATAAACAGATAGGGTAAATGCCGTTGCATGACAGCCGGGATTGGTTATCCGCTTTCCATGGATAATCGCATCCTTATGAGCTTTGGAAAGCTCCGGTAATCCATAGGTCCAATCCGGAGCAGTCCGGTGTGCGGTACTGGCATCAATAATTCTTGTCTCAGGATTCGTCACCAGGGATACTGCTTCTCTTGCTGCATCATCCGGCAGACACAGGAATACAACATCCGCTTCATTTAGGCATCTGGCTCTCTCTGCGGGATCCCGTCTCTTCTCATAATCAATCGTTATCATCTCAAGCTCGTTATATAAGCTTAACCTATCATGGATTTTCAATCCGGTCGTTCCTGACAGACCATCGACAAATACTTTCTTCTTCATCGCCCAACACCTCTTAACCATTTCGCTTATTATTATGTGTATATTTATACGTTCATGTTTTATTAATATACATTACATAGATTAGGATGTCAATTGCTTTATTATTATTTCATGATCTTTTTTAACAGGGAGATATGGTTTCTATAGGGTGGATAACGGAGCGGTATATCAATACGGTTCGATTTCTTCAGAACACTTTTTCTATGGGAAAAGGTATCGAAGCTGGCTTTACCGTGATAGCTGCCCATTCCGCTTTCTCCGACTCCTCCGAAGGGCAAACGGGAGGATGCCAGATGAACTACTGTATCATTGATACAACCCCCTCCGAAGGAGGTAGTCTTAAGTACATACCTCTCCCTCTCCTTGCTTTCGGTGAAGTAATAAAGCGCCAGGGGCTTCGGATGGCTATTGATTACACGAACGGCCTCCTCCATATCCTCAAATACCAGTATCGGAAGAATGGGGCCGAAGATTTCCTCCTGCATAACGGCACTGTTCCAATCCACTTGGTCCAGTACCGTGGGTTCAATCTGATTCGTCTGCGGGTTTGACCCTCCGCCGATCACCACATGGCCGCCTTCCATCAGGCCTAACAGGCGGTTATAATGCTTTTCGTTTATTATTTTAGGAAACTCTGTATTGGACCACGGCTCCTCTCCGTAGAAGCTGGTAATATACTTCTTCATCAGTCCGATCAGTTTATCCTTCACACTGCGATGAACCAACAGATAATCCGGTGCTACGCAGGTCTGACCGGCATTCAGGCATTTCCCAAAGACTATTCTTCTGGCTGCCAGCTCCAGATTCGCAGTTTCATCTACGATACACGGACTCTTGCCTCCGAGCTCCAGGCTTACCGGTGTCAGGTACCTGGAGGCCGCCTCCATTACCACCTTGCCTACTGTAACACTTCCGGTAAAAAAGATATAGTCGAACCTCTCCTCCAGGAGATTTCGATTGGCGTCCCTACCACCCTGGATTGTTGTCACATAAGCCGGGTCAAAGACTTCCTTTATGATTTTCGCTATAACAGCGGATACATTCGGTGAGTAATTCGAGGGCTTTACTACGGCACAGTTACCGGCAGCAATGGCCCCAATTAACGGATCAAGGGAGAGCAGATAGGGATAATTCCAGGGCGAGATGATCAAAGCTACACCATAGGGCTCCGGATAAATTCTGCTTACAGCTTTAAAATTCCCCAGAGAGGTTCTGACTCTCTGCGGCTTAGCCCATCCGGAGAGCTTCTTTCGAATGAATCTCAGCTCATCGTATACCATTCCGACCTCTGTCATATACCCTTCAAATTCCGACTTATTCAAGTCCTTCTTCAGCGCCAGCAGTATTTCCGATTCATACTTACGGATTACCAGGCTCAGCTTCTCCAACTGCTTCAGCCGAAAGGTAACCTCTCTGGTTTCGCCGGTGTTAAAATATTCCCTCTGAAGTCTCAATATCTCTTTGATTTCTTCCATTCCAAGCTCTCCCAATCTGATTTATTCACTTTATCCAAGTGCAACATCCAGCAGCATCATAACGGCAAATCCGATCATTGCACCTATCGTGCCGACATTGGAATGGTGCTTTTCCTGTTGTGCCTCCGGAATTAATTCCTCTACCACCACATAGATCATGGCACCGGCTGCAAAGGACAGGGCATAGGGTAATATCGGCTTCATCGCCAGGACCGCTGCTGCTCCGATAACACCGGCGATCGGCTCCACGATACCGGAGGCCTGACCATAAACGAAGCTTTTCCATCTGGATAAGCCCTCTCTTCTTAACGGCACGGATACAGCGGCACCTTCCGGAAAGTTCTGGATGCCGATACCCAGTGCAAGCACCAGAGCACCGGTTAAGGAGGCTGCCGGAAGCTCTGCTGCTGCAGCTCCGAAGCCAACTCCTACCGCCAGTCCCTCGGGAATATTATGAAGTGTAATGGCTAATACCAGCAGTACACTTCTCTGCCAGCCGGTTTTTACACCCTCCGGCTCTTGATTCGGCTCTCCGATATGCAGATGCGGCATGAAGGCATCCACCAGCCACAAAAATCCACCACCGGCAAGAAAGCCGATTACCGCAGGAATCCAAGCAATCTGACCTGCTTCCTCCGCCATACTGATGGCAGGTGCCAGCAGTGACCAGAAGCTGGCAGCTATCATAACGCCTGCCGCAAAGCCTAGCATACCATTCAGAACTTTTTTGTTAATAGTTTTAAAGATAAATACAGTTGATGAACCTAATGCAGTTACAAACCAGGTAAATAACGTTGCAATTAAAGCCTGCAACACGGGACTAAGATTCGAAATCCAATCCATACTTCTCCTCCTATCGTTTCATTTCTATTATTATGTACTTTTTCTTTCTCTTATTGTATCACGCTTTATTAAAATTACAATATCAGTAATCATTCTTAATATATTTTTTTATTTGTAATGCTCCTCTGATTCATCCCGTCCGGTATCCTCTACCTTAAGCCTCCTGATGTCCCGTATTGCCTTAACACCTTCCTTAGGAGGACGAAGGTGGAATTGTTATAAAAGGTAAATAGAAGGTAGATAGAAGGAGAAGCTTTAGAATTTACTGTATTTCTCCAGCTTATTCAATACCCTTTCCTTCTCCTTATCCTTCAGAGGAGTCGGCTGATAATTATTTCGGTCCTTGACGGAGGAGATTGAGCAGGGGATGACCTCATATTCCTGTGAAATCAATTCGTCATTCTTAAAGTTAAACCGCTGTACGTACACCATCGAGTCCT
This sequence comes from Bacillota bacterium, assembly GCA_023409835.1. Taxonomy (GTDB): domain Bacteria; phylum Bacillota; class Clostridia; order Lachnospirales; family Lachnospiraceae; genus Mobilitalea. The sequence continues at coordinate 2,629 of JAEYQV010000088.1, read as the reverse complement.
TATCACTCGGATTCTTGTTCCCGCCAAAGCAAAAATTGCCCAGACTGTAGACAATTGTTTTCCCATTATACTCCTCAATTCCCTGCAATACATGGGGATGACACCCTAACACGAGATCCGCACCGTGATCAATGGAATAACGGGCCAGCTCCTTCTGTACAGAATTCGGATAATAATCCCGTTCGATTCCCCAATGGAACATTACGATAACAATATCCGCACCGTCACTTCTAAGCTTATCCATGGTCTTTTGTATTTCTTCCTTCTGCTGTTTAGAGACCTCCCAGCTCACGAAGCCGGCAAAGCCGACCTTTCGTCCCCTGACCTCCTGTATGTCCGTGTAGCCGTTACCGAAGTACCCGATCTCTGCTTCCTTCAATGTATTGATCGTATCCTCATACCCCTGATCCAGATAATCGTGGGAGTGATTATTTGCAACACTGACGGTTTCGATATCCCCTTCCTCCAGAATCTTCACATAGGATGGATCGGCTTTAAAACGAAACTTCTTCTCTGCAGGCACCTTTGCCGTTGTCAGGGTGGTCTCCAGATTAACAACCGTGATATCATCCTGTTCAAAGAGGTCCTTCACATTCCGGAAGAAATAGCTGTAATCATTCCCCTGTACCTTTAGCTCGTGATCAAAGCTTCGTTCATAGCCGTAGTTATAATCTCTTCCCAGAGTTACATCTCCTGCAGCACTGATGGTGATAGTATCGTATACATCCTCCGGTACGATTTCCACCGCTTCCTTATTGCCGTTTTTATCCTGATTTGTACTGCCCTCCTTATCGGAGGAGGCGCCGGAGTCCCTCCCTGACGATCCGCTCTCTGCACGATCCTCGCTCTCCGTCGGCGTTGTATCACTGTCATTATCTTTGGTCGTCTGAGGTCTCGTATCGGTACCCTCCGCAGTAGGTATCTTGGCAGGCTCTGTACCATCCCTGTCAATTTCTCCTGAGGCTTCCATAACATCTATGGTGCGAAAGGATACCTCTCCTTTCCGTATTACAACCAGAACTATCACAGATATGATTAGGATTTCAAAAATAAATGCAATTCCAAGAATTTTTCTTTTCTTCTTATTCTTTCTCAAGGCTAACCCTCACTTTCAGGTAATCTATATCCCTACTTTCTTAGTCATTATAATTCATATTCCGATAGATTTCCACCACTTTCCCCTATAACAGATGGCGGATCAGGAAGCAAGGAAAAGCCGCAGGCCGGCAAGATACCGGCTATTGCCTAAAACTATGATTGCTGCCTACAGAGCTGGTAATCCGCATAACCGGAATAATAAGCTTCGTATAAATTCGTTTCTCCTCGGTATAATACTGCTAACAAGATTATTCCTACAAAAAAGAAAGGTGCGTATGAAATATGTCAAAAATCATTCTGGGCTTTGTATTACATGATAGAATCAATAGGGCAAGCCAGGTACAGGAGCTGCTAACAACCTACGGCTGTGAGATTAACACCCGTCTCGGTCTCCACATAGCCTCTGAGGACACCTGCAGCAGGGAGGGTCTGATCCTATTGGAATTCATTGATAATGCGGATAAGAAGGTTAAGGAATTCGAGAAGAAGCTGAAGGAAATTGCTGAGGTAGATGTGCAGAAGATGATATTCTGAACCTGGTCCGACAAGCCTGCTCTACACCTGCGAACAGTCAGCGGGTATCGGTATGATTACAACGAATCAGGCTGTCCTTGAAGCTCTATCCGACTGCATAGCATGTCAGCCCGACTTCAAGAACAGCCTATTATAATCCCTAAATTATCTAATCTTTTTTATAAAAATCTTGGTTAAGTTTATAAAAGTTTATATAATCTCCTGTTTCAAAGCATCTATAATATTATCCCGCTTAACCTTACGTCCCGCATACAGCATAGCGGTACCAACCAGCATAAATACAGAGATAATAGCAATAATCAGACTGGTTACCGGCAGGGTGAAGGGATAATCAAAACTCGACCTTAATGTCCTATGAAGCAGATACATAATAGCGACACTGATCGGCAGTCCGTAAAGCAGGGACTTTACCCCATAAAAGATGCTTTCATAGTTTAACATTTTATTGAAGCCCTTAGGTGTTATGCCTACGGATTTTAGCATGGCAAACTCCCTCTTCCTCAGTGCTATGCTGGTGGAAACCGTATTCAGGATATTCGCAGCACAGATCGCTGTTATCAATATAATGAAAGCATAGGTAAATATCGATAACAGGAGAACCATCTGTTCCTCCGTGTTGCGGAAGGAGTAAAGATTGTATATGGACAGCTTACTATTTCCTACGGAGGTTTGAATGGCTTCCAGACTATCCTGTAGCTTCATCGGATCTTTGCTGGTAAAATACGCTTCCCTATGGACTCCCTTGGAGACATCAATTCCCTCGGTTATGCTGTCAAAGGCCTCCCTAGACAGAATGATCTGGAAACTGGCACTTTTTCCTTGTGTCATAAGTCCCATGGGCAACTTACTCGTCAATGCGATTACCTTAATGGGCTTCAGTGCAATTTCTTCTCCTTCCTCGGTCTCAGGCAACCGGTAGGAAAGCGTGAGCTCCTCCCCTAAGGATAGCTTAACAGCCTTAGACTCCACATATTTATCCGTATCCCTATCCTTATAC
>JAEYQV010000079.1 GCA_023409835.1 Bacillota bacterium | reverse complement strand
CGAAAACCTTATTGACACAGTCCAATACCACCTTCCTGCTTCGGAAGTTCTTATCAAGGTCTATTCTCAAATCATAATTCGTTTCCCCGTTATCTAACAACTCCTTGGTGGAATAAGTCCTGTACTTCTCCATGAAGAGCTCCGGCATGGCCAAACGGAATTTATAGATGCTCTGCTTCACATCCCCGACCATGAACCGGTTTGCCTTCCCGCTATGCTCTCTGGAAATGCTTCGTAGTATTGTTTCCTGAACCAGATTGCTGTCCTGGTATTCATCGATCAATATTTCCTCGAATAATTCACTGAGTTCCATTGCCGCCCTGGAAGGAACCCGCTTTCCCTCCTGCTCCTCTACCAGAATATTCAGGGCAAAATGCTCAAGGTCATTGAAATCGATCAGGTTCTTCTCTTCCTTCTTCGCTGCAAATTGCTCGAGAAAATCAATAGTCAGCTCAACTAAGACTATCATAACACCCTTCACTGCCTGAAGATCCTTTAACATCTCCTCCGGAGACTGGAAGAAGAATTGTCCGTTCAGGTCCTTAATGCCCTTCTTCAGCTCTTCTCTGAGGAGCTTAATTCTATCCTTCTTATATGGGGAGACGCCCTCCTCCTTCTTCGTAGACAGTCTGGTATAGGAAATCTGAGCAAATAGCTCTGCATATTCCCGGTAGGACTTAGCTTCCTTCAAACGGCTCACAAGCTCCCGGTCAGACAACAGGGCGGTCAGATATGCCGTCGGTCCATCCGGTTCATTACAGATTCCGATTGCTTCCTCATTCTTACCTGAAAGATCGGATAATACACTGCGGACATACCTCAGCAGCTCCTGCATCCAGTCTGTTGCCTCCATATCCTCAAGGGAACAAAGCTCGAAGCTTTTCTCAAGGTCAGCCAACCAGTCCTTTGGCCAGGGATTACTCATAGCGAAGCGATACAGCTGCAATACAAGCTCCTCAATCGGAAGATCGGATTTGGAATGAGAATAGCTCTCGATGAATTCCAGAAAATCCTCTCTCCCCTCCTCATACCAACGTTCCAGAACCTCCGACATGACATCGGACTGCATCAAGGTGATCTCTGATTCCTCCGCCAGCTTAAAGGAAGGATCCAGATCAATCCGGTGAAAATAGTTCCGGATTACATTCAGGCAGAAGCTGTGTATCGTTGTGATCTGGGCGCTCTGGAGCAGGGATATTTGCTTTTGCAGATGGACATTCTCCGGCTCCAAAAGCAGCTTCTTATCAATTGCCTTCCCTATCCTCTCCCTCATCTGGGCAGCTGCCGCATTCGTAAAGGTCACAACAAGTAAATGATCGATATCAATCGGCTGCTCTCCCTCTGATATCATCGAAATAATACGTTCAACTAATACAGCAGTCTTTCCCGAGCCTGCTGCAGCCGATACCAGTAAATTCTTATTCCTTGTATCAATTACCTTCTGTTGCGCCTTCGTCCAAACCGCCATATAAATCTCCATTCTTAATAATTCACTCCACATATTGCAAAAATAATTATTCCACCAAACATACTTTATAAAGTACTCTGTTCATTTATCTATTGAGACTGATACATGGTCAAAAGGATATCACTTATTAATTACCACCGTTCTCCTTAGAATAGGAGGCATCACTTGCCCCAAATCTCTTCCTTCATTTCCTCTACGGACTTCTTCGTAAGATTCCGGTAAGCATGTCCCGGCAGTCTCAAATCGAAGCCACAGATAGTCCGGAATTCACAGTAATCACAGGCAGTCCTTTCTCCGTCCCGGTAAGGATTGAGGCGGGTATCCCCCTCAAGGATTTGTCTACTGTCAGAAACCAGCTTCCCATTCACATATTCCAATAAAGCTTTCAGCTGTTTTTCCTTGGCTGCCGAGGAACGCTTGGTCAGTTCTCCGTCCTTATTCGTCTCCACGGAGATAATATCGGACTTAACCGAAGGCCTTAAGTTTCCGTCCTCCCCCATAAGCTTCCGGTCCATATTAGCGATAATTGTCTTATCCTCATTTACAAGGCCATTCATCCGGAGGCTCTTAAAGATCTCCTCTTCTGCCTGCTCTGATTTTGCCACAATCGGGTCATCGATATGGTAATAGAAAATACCTGCCGGTACGATCTCCTTCCCCTGATATTTCTCCTTCAGATAATTCATGGCTGCGCTTAGATAGACTGCCAGCTGCTGCTGGAGTCCGTAGTAGACGCTTCCGATATCGAAGACCGTGCTTCCCGATTTATAGTCTACAACTCTTACATAGACCTTATCCTCCGTTTCATAGAGATCCAGGCGGTCAATTCTTCCCCGCAAGGAGAGAATTGATGCCGGGATATGGTTAAATACCATCTCATAGCCCATTGGCTCGAAGGACCCCTGACGGATCTGATTACAGAGGGCCCAGAGGGTTCTGACCGTAATCCGCTCCATTCGGGTAATCAGATATTCACTCCGCTTCGTGCTCCTTAAGAAGCTGCTTTCGTATTCCTCCACCGCCCGGGCTACACTCTCCCTGGCCCAGTTCTCCCTTACCTCATCAGGAATAGAGTGCCAGGTGTATTCACTGGTATCCAGTCGTTTTGAGAACTCATCAATCGCATTGTGAAAGATGTTACCGATATCCGGTACCGCCAGCTTATACTCCTGCCGTTCCGTCAAGGACAGACCGTAGGACATGAAATGGGCAAAGGCGCAGCCTGCATAGCGCTCTATTCTTGTTACGCTGCCGGCCAGCTCCGTGCCGTAAAGCAGTCTCGCTGCCTCCTTTGAAATTCCCTTCTCCTGATTGACATAGAAGGCCCCCTTCATCAGCTGGTTTAGAACCCGTTCCTCCTTAGGCTCGGAGCGATAGTATAGATACAGCTCTCTCCATAAATCGGAGGTTTCCTTCTCGCTAAAATCCCTCAAGCCCTCAGCAAGATAAGTGATACCATCATCACTCAGGATGTGCTCCAGATCCTCTGTTCCTTCGTCCTCATATTGTATTTTAATATTTTTAAATAACAGCTTCAGCTTACCGATCAAAAACGAAGGGTTCGCTGCTTTCCCCTCCTCGTTCACCCTATGATAGGTAATATAAAGCTTTTCCTTCGGCTTCGTCATATTGAGGTAGATATAGAATTGCTCCGTGAATGCCAGCTGCCGCTTAGTCGGCGCCAGCTCAATATCATTACTGATTAAAAGCTCCCGCTCGAGATCGGACAATATACCACCGCTCCCCAAGGTCTTCGGCAGGATGCCTTCATTGACACCAATCAGAAAGAGTGCCCGGATATCCTTAAGTCTGGTACGCTCCGTATCTCCGATCACGATCTCATCGACTCCGGGAGGTATCAAACCGACCTTTACCTCCATCAGACCAGTCTCCAGTACTTCCCCGAATTCCTTCAGTGTGATATGCTCCGCGCCAAGGAGCAGTACAATCTGGTCATAAAGCTCCATGACGATCCGGTAGATCTGCTCATATTCCTTGGCCACCAGGGGAAGGCCCTGCTCTGTGAAGCCTGCCCGCAATACGGACAGCTTCTGTTCCAGCTGCAGACGTACCCCCAGCTCATACAGGGCTGTGGTGTAATCCTTCACTGTCTTCTCTTTATCCTTTAATACCTCAATCAGTGGCCAGAGCTCCTCCATCAGTCTTGCTCGGATCCCATTGATTTGTTCCAGATCAACGGTATCCTTCCGTCGGTAATATCTTACAAAGGGCTCCGAATACTTCTTACCTCCTCTGATCCCGGTTGCCAGGATATAATTCTCAAAGAGGTCTGTTTCGACCTCCGTAATGTTGCTTAATCCGGTACGAAGATAACGGAAAACGCTTTCATAGCTGAAATCCTCCGTAGCGATAGCAATGACGGAGCGTAGCAGCTCTGCGAAGGGGTTCCCCAGAATCTCTTTCTTATAATCAATAAAGCAGGGAATACCTGCCCTCAAAAAACGACGCTTTGCCAATCGTCCGTATTGCTCGATAGCTCCGGTAACGATTGCGATATCCTGATAACGGAAGCCCTCCTCCCGTACGAGCCGCTTGATTTCCCGAACCGCAAAGGCAATCTCACCCTCCGGATCTCTTGCTGCATGAATGGATATCTCCTCCTGCTCCCGCTCGTAGCACTTATAGGGATATCGGAACAGATTGTGCTCTAAGGAAGCCAGAGCAGGTGAATTAATAAAACGGTAGGGAACCGGACTCCCCGACAACTCTTCACCATAGACCGGAGGGTCGATGTGCGTACCGATCTCATCGGCAATGGAATAGAGCTTCTTGATTGTCTTCTGGCTGAGTCCGAACAGCTGATGCTCCGAGAGCTTTCCCGTAAGCTCCTCTCTGGGATCTATTGTAACGGTCACCAGGACCTTCTTCGCATATCTCATCATTTTCGCCAGAAGCTCATTCTGGCAGGGTGTAAAGCCGGTGAAGCCATCCAGGCAGATTACACTGTTCTTCAGCCATTCCGATCGGTCCAGAACCTCGTTTAATACTACCAGTACCTCCTCGGCTGTGATATAACGCTCCTTCATGAAGGAAGTAAAGCCTTCATAGATCGTCAGGATATCCCTAAGCTTTGCCCTCAGGAGGGGTTTTTTCTCCGATACCTGAAGCATTTTCATAAAATCCTCAGGTTTAATATTATATTGATAAAGCTCAGACAGCAGGGATTTTAATTCATTGATGAAGCCGGTTTTCTTAACACTTGCTCCAAATAAAAGAAACTCCTTCTTCTTCTGTGCTACAACTCTGCGGATCACCATACTTTTACCGGTATCCTCTAAAATCGGGTAATCATTCCCCCCGACCTCCTCAAAGACCCGATAAGCAAAACGCAGAAAGCTTAGAATATCCACATTCATAACTCCATGCTCCGGGTGCATGGTTACGATATCCTTCTGTGTCTGCAGGGTGAACTGCTCCGGTACGATTACCAGATAATTGGTTCCGGGATTACGCTTTGATTGTTCAATTATCTCACGATAAAGCTGATAGGATTTGCCTGATCCGGCACCTCCGAGAATTAATTGCAAGGACATAAAATATCCCTCCATCCTGTGAATCTTTCTGCATAAAATATAATTGAGCCTAATAATATATAATAAGATTAAGACAATGAAGCAAAATGTGCTCCGGAGGATAGAAATGGCGAAAACAAAAATAGTCGTTATCCAATTAAAAGAAATTATATATACGGTAATATTTGCAGCGTTGGGTATTCTTCTGATCCTTCTGCTGATCTTCATGTTCAATGGGAAAGGCGACAAAGATGCATCCAAAGAAACCGGCCTATATAAAGCAGGTATATGGAATGCCTCCATTGCTTTGAACGATACGGCAATTAATCTGGAATTGATTGTGGATGAGAATCATATCAATAACGTACGTATTGTGAACATCGATGATACTATTACAACCATGTACCCGCTCGTTGAGCCTTCCTTGGAAGAAATTGCCGAACAGTTATATGCTGACGTTCCCATTGATCAGGTTGAGCTATCAGAGGATAGTAGGTATACACAAACGCTCCTGATTGAGGCAATTAAGCTTGCACTTGACAAAGCCAAGGTTTCACCCTGACTATTCTTACATAGCGCCTTCTTAATACAACGTTCTGCTAAACGTCCGGATACCCACCATTCGGGCATTGAGCCGGAACGTTGTATTAATATGCTTTATTATTCCAAGTACCTCTGATAGGGGGATGTCTCGTTTAAGAAAATAATACCGATAATACCGGGACCGGTATGCGCTCCGATGGCACAGCCAATGTAATTATCCATGAACCGGTTGCAGCCATAGGTCTTTTTCACCTGTTCCTTCACCTGCTCCATCGTAGCGGCATCATCCCCGTGTACTAATCCTATGATTTGCCCGGTCAGATTCTTACCTCTCTCTCCCAGTATCTCAATCAGACGTTTCAGGGATTTCTGCCTGCCTCTTACCTTCTCAATGGATTCCAGTGCTCCTGCATCATTCACCTGGATAATCGGTTTGATGTCTAAGAGACCGCCTGCAATTGCCGAGGTCTTGCTTAAGCGACCTCCCTTCAACAGATATTCCAGGGTGCTTACCGTAAAGATATGCTCCATATGTTCACAGTGCCATTCGATACCGTCGATGATTTCCTGTTTTGTAGCCCCCTTTCTCTGCATCAGCAGAGCGTAATAGGCTACCACGCCAAAACCCAGGGAAGCACACTTGCTGTCTATGATGGTCAGATCAAAATCCGGGTATTGCTCCAGAAGCTCTGCTTTCGCAATGTTCGCAGCATTAAAGGTGCCGGCAATTCCGGTTGAAAAGCATATGTAGATAACCTCATCCTTATTTTTCGCATAAGGAAGGAAGTTATCATAAAACATCTGGGAATTGATGTGATAGGTCTTAACATCCTTCCCGCTCCGGAGGATGTCGTAAAATTTCTCAGGCAGAATCGTTTCTCCGTCAAAATAGTCCTTCTCATCGATTACGACAGGTGTCGGGATCACATGTAAATCAAATTCCTTTATTACCCACTTCGGTGTATCAGATGCTGAATCTGTAATAATCTTAAGTGCCATTGTCTATCTCCCTTTAATTTAATCATATAAGTTAGTAGCTTCTTGTCTGCATATCACGTTCGGCCGCTAAGCCGATATATCGATGTATTACAAATGTTACTGTTCTTATATAAATCAATTAATTCCCTGAGCTAAAGCCGATCCAGTTCCTCCAGCCAGATAGCAGCGGAAGCATCGCTGGGCATCCGCAGGTCTCCCCTCGGTGATACAGAGACACTACCAACCTTGGGTCCGTCCGGTAGGCAGGAACGCTTAAACTGTTGCGAGAAAAATCTCCGATAGAACACCTTAAGCCATTTTAGGATGATCTCGTCCGGATATCGTCCTTCAAATGCAAGCCTGGCAAGCCGGTAAACCTTTTGTGGCTCGTAGCCGAATCTCAGGATATAATATAAGAAGAAATCATGGAGCTCATAGGGACCGACGATGTCCTCCGTCCTCTGAGATATCTCACCCTCCTTGGGAGGCAGCAACTCCGGACTCACCGGGGTGTCAAGGATATCCTTTAATACCTCCTTCAGCTTATGATTCGAGGTAGTTTCCGCAAAATAATTGACTAAAAAACGTACCAGGGTCTTCGGAACGGAGGAGTTTACACCGTACATTGACATATGATCCCCATTATAGGTTGCCCATCCGAGTGCCAGCTCCGACATATCTCCGGTGCCGACGACAAAACCGTTAAACCTGCTGGCAATATCCATCAATACCTGAGTTCTCTCCCTGGCCTGGCTGTTCTCATAGGTTAAGTCATGCTGGTTACTATCATGTCCGATATCCTTGAAATGAAGCTCTACCGCAGCTCGGATCGGGACCTCCAGCACAGTCAGCCCGAGACATTCTCCTAAGGTCAGTGCATTACGGTAGGTCCGGTCCGTGGTCCCGAAGCAGGGCATGGTTACTGCGATAATTCCCTTCTTATCCAGCCCCAGCAGCTCGAAGGCTTTACAGGTTACTAAGAGTGCCAGAGTAGAATCAAGACCTCCGGAAATACCGACGACCGCACATTTTATTCCGGTATGCTGTAATCTGGTCTTCAACCCAAGGGCCTGTATATTGATAATATCCCGGCAGCGTTTATCCCTGTTTGCCTGCTCCGAGGGTACGAACGGTGCAGGATCAAATCTTCGGATCAAGTCAGCTGCTTTCAGTTCATAATCACCTTCCGCAAAGGAGAAGGGAATCACGGTATATTCTGCAGTATTCTGCCTAAGATAGGTATTCATCCTTCTGCGTTCGCTCTTAATCCTGCCCAGATCCAGTTCCATCGTTACCATTCCATTCTCGAAGGGTGCGGATTCCGCCAGCAGGGTTCCGTTCTCAGCGATTAGGTTATGTCCGGCGAAGACCACATCTGTTGTGGACTCCCCTTCCCCGGCGTCCGAATAGATATAACCGCAAACCAGCTTAGCGGATTGGAACTTAACAAGGTCCCTACGATAATCATCCTTACCGGTAAGCTCATCACTGGCCGAGAGATTCGCTATTACCGTAGCACCGGCAATACAATGGGAGATACCCGGTGATAACGGAATCCAGAGGTCCTCGCAGATCTCCACTCCCAGAATGAAGTCCGGCAGGTTCCGGCATTGGAACAATATCCTGGAGCCAAAGCTGATCTCCTCTCCCATAAAATTAACCTTAACCGCATCCAATATGCCGGAAGTAAAATGTCTGGCTTCATAGAATTCTGTGTAATTCGGAATATTAATCTTCGGAACCAGTCCAAGTACTCTGCCGCCCTGAAGTACGGCTGCTGTATTATAAAGCTTTCCATGTCTCTGGTAGGGGAAGCCAACTACTGCAACCAGCTCCTTACCACGGGTTGCTTCTGCAATTCTCTTGACCTGCTCCATGGCAGTCCGGAGCAGGGTGTCCTGGAGAAACAGATCACCGCAGGTATAACCCGTCACCGAAAGCTCAGGAAATACCAGTAGCTTAATCTCCTGCTCCTCTGCTTTATCCATTAATTTTATTATATTATTCGCATTATAAACGCAATCAGCAACCCTGATTCTCGGTGTTGCCGCTGCGACTCGTAAAAACCCGTGCTTCATCACAATCCTCCATAGCATGTCCCTTCAGAGCCTAGTCAAAGCCCTATTATCGACAAACGATCTTATGTTCATTATAAATTTCAATATTGGAAAAAACAAGTATAATATTTTAAAGCCTCACTTACCTGTAAACAAGAGGAAGCGAGCCATCGATCGCCGATAGGGAATAACAAAATGGGATGCCGAGGCATCCCATTTTGGCACTATATAAAAAGCGGCCGCGGCCGCCTTCCTCTTTGGTATTATACCCAAAATGCCGTTTCCTATATTTTGACTCCTAGCCAAGCTAGGTGGGTAACCGCACATAAGCTTCTGCCTTCCACTGCAAACGGTGGCTTGACATCCACTTACAAATGTAGGAATCCCTTATTATATCATGTAGGTTCAAAATGATAGGAGTGTCGTACATCTCAGGATTTAATGTAACTATATTATAGCTTAATTTCCTCTGTGATTCAAGCTTTTTATCTGTTTTTTGATAGGTATTTCTTAGAAATCAGCTTCGTAAGGAGGAAAGGTAAACAGAAATGTGCTTCCTTCTCCGGGGGTTGAGCTCACCTCTATATTCCCACCGTGCTTCATTGCTATCTGCTTGGCAATTGCTAGTCCCAGACCGGTTCCGCTGGCATTCTGGCGGAGATTGGTCTTATAGAACTTCTCAAATATTTTAGCAATATCATCCGCATCAATACCGATCCCTTCATCTCGAATCGATACTTTTATTTTGTCCTTCTTTGATAAATATATGTGTACTGTTTTATTTTCGTATGAAAACTTAATGGCATTATCCAGGATCACCATGAACATCTGACGAAGACGGTCATAATCACCCTCCATCAGAAGTATTGAGCTATCCTTGATAACCTTTATGGTTATATTCTTCTTCTCTGCAATCGTACCTGCACTTCGGATAATATCTTCAAATATCTGGACAAGATTGACCGGTTCTTTCTCAATAGCAAAATCAGGATTCTGCATTTTTGAGAGCAGCAAAAGGTCACCCACCAGTCTCTCCATCGATTTACATTCGGACAGCATACGGTCATAATACTGGCTCACCTTCACCTGATCCTTCACCACTCCGTCCACCAGTGTCTCCGTATAAGCTCTTAATACAGTGATCGGTGTCCTAAGCTCATGGGATACGTTAGCAAAGAAATCAAGCCTCATCTGATCTAAATTCTTTCGCTGGAGTTCATTCTCCAAAAGCTTCTCCGAGAGGATATCCACCGTCTTCGCCAAATCACCGATCTCATCCTTTCGGTTGATGCCGGTTTTACTTTGATAATTACCTGCCGCAAGCTCCAGCGCTGTTGCTCGCATTCTGGAAATGGGCAATGCCAGCTCCGTTGCAAATACAATAATGATAATAAAGGATATCGCCAGCGCCGCTACACTACTGAATACGATAACACTCAAGCTCCCGTCAAGGATATCCTTCATCTCTGTAATAGGGGATTTCAGCAGAACAGCCCCAACAATTTCTTTCCGATTCACACCAAAAACAGGCACTGCCATCGTAATTGTCTGTGCCTGATAGATCTCATCATAATTGATACTGTATTTGCCTATGTTCTGTCCATCCCGAAACGCAAAATCCACCAAATCGAGGTAATCCTTATAGTCACCGGATTCGGTAAATTCCTCATAGTAATTCGTCGTCAGTCTCTCATCCATCGGATTGTTCGCAGTGGGGTTGGATATTGTCCAAATATCCTGCCCGGTTAATTCCATCATGCCATTATAATAATTCAGATACTCATCATATTTTTCATTACTGATGAAATCATCTGTAATCATGGCAGAGAAGGTCTTCGCCTGTTCCTTTACCTTCTTCTGATTATTTGACATTGTCGTATTTTCATATAATTTAACGAAAATCAGACAGATTAAGACGGCGGTAACCAGTAGCATTACCGCATAGTTCAAATATAGCTTAAAAAACAATCGATTATATACGCGTACCTTATTTCCCTTTGCCATTCTGTGCCTCCGGTTCCTTAAAATCTGCGCATGCCTTTCACCGGAACCCAATCCTTATTATTTATCAGCTACTTCAAATTTATAGCCGACACCCCAGATGGTTTTAATGGTCCAGGAGGGATGATCTTCAGCATCCAGCTTAGCGCGGAGGCGTTTTATGTGGGAATCAACCGTTCTGCTGTCTCCGAAATAATCGAAGCCCCATAAGCTGTCCAGAAGATTATCTCTGGTAAACACCTTATTGGGATTGGTTGCAAGTGTCCACATGGTTTCAATTTCTTTTTTCGTAAGGGCTATTTTCTTGCCTCCGATATGTAGAGTATATTCCTCAAGATTGATTTCCAGGTTACCTATATTAATGATATTCTCTGATGAGACTTCCTTGGAAGCCTTTGTCATTCTTCGCATCACTGCCCTGACTCTTGCCATTACTTCTCTTGGACTGAAGGGCTTTACTATGTAATCATCTGCACCGATGTCGAGTCCCATAATCTTATCGAAATCTTCTCCCCTTGCCGTAATCAGAATAACAGGAACATTGGACTTACTCCTGATCTTCCTGCAGACCTCATATCCGTCTTCCTTCGGCATCATTACATCCAGCAGCACCACATCCGGATTATATTCCGTAAACAGCTTGATTGCTTCCTCTCCATCACCTGCTACCACAGGTTCAAAGCCTTCCATTTTCGAATAGGTCGATAAGATATCAGTAATGTCACGATTATCATCAGCGATTAGGATATGCTGCATTTTAAACTCCTCCCTTAACGTTCTTTTCCCTTTTTATCTTAGTATATGCGGAACTTGATAAGAATACATTTTCCGCAATACCTGTAATTATGCAGTGCATCGCAAGCACATTCGCGGCTTTCTGCCGGACTCATATCGTAAACAGCAGGTTATTAAGCGTAGCATGGTGCTCATTTATACATATATTATATTAAACGCAGGAATAAAACAAGTAGAAAAACATGCGTAATAATTTACTTATATTTACTTATGATATAAATTGTGAAATTTAATAAATTTATACAATATGACACTTTTCTGACAAAAATAGTTGATATATTCTTATCAGAATAGATAGGATGTGACATAAGGAATTTCCATAACTCGGAGGATGTACCATGAAAAAGACATTGATAAAATGTGTTATCTCCCTGGGCTTATTTCTTTTCTTTACTGCAATAATGCCAGATCTGACACCGAATGGAGTTGGAAAAGCATACGCTACTAATATTGAGAAGGATAAAAGCGATGACTACCGGCTGAACTTAAAGAGCATCACATTAGTAAAGGGTAAGACCTTTCCGCTAAAGGTATACAAAATAAGCGAGAATACTAAGGTTTCTTACAAATCAGCCGATTCGGAAATTGCTTCTGTTAGCGATGATGGTACAATCACTGCCAAAATGGTAGGCTTTACAACAATCACCGCAAGTATTAAAGATGGCTTGAATACAATCAGTTTAACCTGCGATGTTACAGTCGGACCACCGGCCTTCAGCGTCAAGATGACCAGATCAAGAATTATTTTGGGGGTTGAAAAAAGCGATTCCCTAAGTGTCATTATGAAACCAAGTAATACTGCAGAGGATGCACGATTTTCCAGTTATGATCCAACCATTGCTTCTATCAGTCCCGGTGGACGTGCTACCGGCAAGAAAATAGGTTTTACTTATTTATTTGCAGCGATTGATGCTCTGAACAATGACGGAAGTCGTAAATTTGCAGTGTGCAACGTAATCGTAGTTAATTCTGATGATGTTCTACCTTTGGAGACTTATTTCAGCGAGCATTCCGAATTGAATCTGATACCGGAATCTGATTTAAATTCTGCATTGGCTGACTACTTTAACAGCTCAACAGAAAGTCCGTCACCTACAGCAACACCTACACCAAAACCCAACGAGTCTCTGGTTGACTCCTTGGACAAATTTTTAAACAACCGATTTAATCTGGCAGCTCTTCGCAAGGAAATTGCAGCGAAATAACTGCTGATTACCGGTAATAATTACTTCGACAGCTCAGTACACAATTTGAATATTAACCTTAGAGGCAGGTTCCTAACAACCTGCCTCTTATTATTCATGACAATAATTTATCATGGAAATATCCCAATCTTTCCTTCTCAACCAAATAAAAACGTTATATAATATTATTTGAGAGAAACGGGACTTCGGGTCAAGGTTTATGTTCGGGAAAGCAGGGATAAACTTAAGCTTCCCGTATCCTTCGTCCGGCTGTTCAGGCTCTCTGAACTATTAAGAAAGGCGGGTTTACTTATGAATTTTAGATTTGCACATAATAATTTCAATGTGGTTGATTTACAAAAATCTCTGGACTTTTATGACAAGGCACTCGGTCTGAAGGAGGTTAGTCGTATCACCCCTGAAGCCGGGGATTTCATCATTGTCTTCCTAAGTGATGGCTTAGGCGGCCACCAGCTGGAGCTGACCTGGCTGAGAGACTGGGATCGCCCATATAATCTGGGGGATAACGAGTTTCATCTGGCGTTCATTACCGATGATTATGAGTCGGCTTATAAGAAGCATAAGGAAATGAACTGCATCTGTTATGAGAATCCCGGAATGGGAATTTACTTTATCAGCGATCCGGACGGCTATTGGTTGGAGATCATCCCTGCAATATAGCTGTATGGTTCAAACGGAAGGGTAATGGACCTTATTGAATTCTAAAAGACGAAGAAGCATAGAATTGCACTCCTTCGTCTTTTATTTTATTCTATATTTTTGCGATATCGACCAGAGTCAGATCCTGAGGGTCTTCATTCTCCATGCTGGTTAATAGTGCATTCGCCGTATCGAGGGAGGTGAAGCAGGTTACGCCGGTCTCGATGGAAACCCGACGAATCAGGAAGCCATCTCTGGTTTTATCTCTTCCCTGCGTAGGAGTATTGATGACAAGATCGATTTTATGACTTAGGATTAAATCCATAATATTCGGGCTTTCCTGCTCGATTTTACGGATCTCCTTCGCCGGTATGCCATGCTCCTGCAATGCTCTAGCTGTGCCTTCCGTTGCGTATATTTCATAACCAAGGGCTGCAAACCTTCTACCGGTTTCCGCGGCTTCTTCTTTATCGGAGTCCTTCACTGTCATAATCAGCTTCTTATGCTTCGGTAGATTGATGCCGGCGCCGAGGAAGGCCTTATACAGCGCTTCATGGAATTCCAATGCAATACCTAAGCATTCTCCGGTGGATTTCATCTCCGGTCCCAGACTGATCTCCGCACCGCGCAGCTTCTCAAAGGAGAATACAGGCATCTTAATTGCGATATACTCTGATTCCGGCCATAAGCCCGGTGTCAGTCCAAGCCCCTTAATCTTCTCTCCGAGGATAACTTGTGTTGCGATATCTACAATCGGCAGGTTAGTGACCTTGCTGATATAGGGTACCGTTCGACTGGATCTGGGATTTACTTCGATAACATATACCTTATCTTTGTAAACAATAAACTGTATATTTATTAATCCTATGACATGGAGGGAATTCGCCAGCTTCCTCGTATAGTTTACGATATCGACCTTCACTCTCTGGCTGATGGACTGGGAAGGATATACGGAGATACTGTCACCAGAATGAATACCCGCCCTCTCGATATGCTCCATAATCCCCGGGATCAGAATATCTTCACCATCACAGACTGCATCAACCTCAACCTCTTTCCCCATCAGGTATTTATCCACCAGGATCGGATGCTCCTGCACATTTCGATTGATAATATGCATGAACTCCACGATATCCTCGTCGCAGATGGCAATCTGCATTCCCTGCCCGCCGAGCACATAGGAGGGCCGTACAAGAACCGGATAGCCCAGCTCTGCAGCCGCTGCCAGTGCTTCCTCTGTGGTATATACCGTCTTACCTGCAGGTCTCGGAATTCCGCAATTCTCCAATATCTTATCGAAAAGCTCACGGTCCTCCGCCGCATCCACATCTGCCGCAGAGGTTCCGAGGATGGGAACTCCCATCTTAAGCAGTGCTTCCGTCAGCTTGATTGCAGTCTGTCCTCCAAACTGTACTACAGCACCGTCCGGCTGCTCCATATCTACGATATTCTCCACATCCTCCGGAGTAAGAGGCTCAAAATAAAGCTTATCCGCAATATCAAAGTCCGTACTCACAGTCTCCGGATTATTATTAACGATGATTGTCTCACAGCCGCTTTTAGCAAGGGCCCAAACGCTGTGCACCGAGCAGTAATCGAATTCGATTCCCTGTCCGATCCTGATCGGGCCGGAGCCCAACACCATAATTTTGCGTCTTCCGCTGGTTTTCTCCACTTCGTTAAGGCTTCCGAAACAGGAATAATAGTAAGGTGTCTCTGCATCAAACTCAGCTGCACAGGTATCAACCATTTTATATGCTGCTATAATATTATGTTTCTTCCGGAGGGCTTTGATTTCCTCCTCGGATATTTTCGTCAGCTGGGCGATAACTCGATCCGGAAATCCCAGGCGCTTGGCTCTCTCCAGTAATTCTATAGTAAAAATTCCTGTCTCCAGCTCCTTTTCCAGCTCCACAAGGATGGCCAGCTTATCAATAAACCACAGATCTATTTTCGTAACAGCATGGATCTCTTCATAGGAGATTCCTCTGCGGATTGCCTCTGCAATAGCAAACAGACGCCTGTCATCCACCTGATAAAGAGCTCTATGGATCTCCTCCGTAGTCATACTCTCGTAATTTCCGTATTTCAGACTGTAGATATTCTGCTCCAGGGAACGAAGTGCCTTCATCAGCGCGGATTCAAAATTCGTACTGATTGCCATAACCTCACCGGTTGCTTTCATCTGTGTTGTCAAAGATCTTTTTGCTGTTATAAATTTGTCGAAGGGCCATTTCGGTATCTTTACGACAACATAGTCCAGGGCCGGTTCGAAGCTGGCATAGGTCTTCTTCGTAACTGCATTCTTAATCTCATCCAGATGATAGCCCAGGGCGATCTTCGCCGCCACCTTAGCAATCGGATACCCGGTTGCTTTGGAGGCCAGAGCGGAGGAACGGCTTACCCTGGGATTCACCTCAATGACACAGTATTCAAAGGTATCCGGATGAAGAGCGTATTGTACATTGCAGCCACCGGTGATACCCAATTCGGTTATAATATTGATAGAGGCGCTGCGGAGCATCTGGTATTCCTTATCCCCCAGGGTTTGAGACGGGGCTACAACGATACTATCTCCGGTATGGACACCAACCGGATCGATATTTTCCATGTTACAGACGGTGATGCAGTTACCCTTACTGTCACGCATAACCTCATATTCGATCTCCTTCCAACCGGCAATGGAACGTTCAATCAGGCATTGTCCCACTCGGCTGAGCCTGAGTCCATTAGAGCAGATGTGTAGCAGCTCCTCCTCGTTGGCCGCAATACCTCCGCCGCTGCCTCCAAGGGTATATGCAGGACGAACGACCACCGGATAACCGATACTCTCGGCAAAGCTTACGGCAGCCTCTGTTGAAGTGACTACTTCGCTCGGTGCACAGGGCTCCCCGATCTTCTCCATAGTTTTCTTAAACTCCAGACGGTCTTCCGCTTTCTTGATTGTCTCCGAAGTCGTTCCAATCAGCTTCACATCATTCTCCAATAAGAAGCCTGATTCCTCAAGCTCCATGGCAATGTTTAAGGCTGCCTGACCTCCCAGGGTTGGAAGTACGCTGTCCGGCTTCTCCTTTAGAATGATTCTCTTAACGAATTCCGGTGTCAGGGGCTCAATATATACAAAATCTGCAATCTCCTTATCGGTCATGATGGTTGCCGGGTTGGAGTTAACCAGTATAACACTGATACCCTCCTCCTTCAGGGAGCGGCAAGCCTGGGTTCCTGCATAGTCAAATTCTGCTGCCTGGCCGATGATGATTGGACCGGAGCCGATAACCAACACCTTCTTAATACTCTCTATTTTCGGCATTATGCTTGCACCTCCATCATATGAAGAAATCGATCAAATAGAAATTCGCTATCCATCGGCCCTGCGCAGGCCTCCGGATGAAACTGTACGGAAAATACGTTCTTACCAAGATAATGGACTCCCTCCACCGTACCATCATTGACATTGATAAAGCTGATCTCCGCTTTATACGGGTCAATACTGTCCTCAACAACCATATACCCATGGTTCTGTGTGGAGATGTATACTCTTCCGGTTTTTAAGTCCTTCACCGGATGGTTTGCTCCTCTGTGCCCATACTTCATTTTGTTAGTATCCCCGCCGTTTGCCAGTGCCAGCAGCTGATGACCGAGGCATATGGCAAAGATTGGCGTGTGACTGTCAAACAAATTTTTAACCTCCGCTATGATTTCCTTACATTCCTTCGGATCTCCGGGGCCATTTGACAGCATGATGCCATCCGGATGATCTGCAAGTACCTCTTCTGCTTTTGTAAAACCCGGATATACAGTCACCTCACAGCCTCTCTTCGTCAGTGACCTGACAATATTCTTCTTCAAGCCGTAATCCATTAATGCAATTCTATATCTAATATCCCCTGCTGCCGGGACGGTATATTTCTCCTTACAGGTAGTTGCAGCTATGACACCTGCCACCTTATAATTATGTATTTTTGCAAGAGCATCCTTAAGTTCATAGTTCGGATCCGTGGTGAGCATACCGTTCATGGTACCCTTATTTCTTAAGAGCTTTACTAATGCCCTGGTATCTATGCCTGCAATCCCAGGGATCCCGTTTCTCAGCAGAAAGCTTTGGATATCCTCTTCCTTTCTGAAATTACTCGGAATTCTAGATAGCTCTCTTACGATAAATGCATCAACCCATGGTTTATCTGATTCCATGTCCTCATGACTGATGCCGTAATTACCGATTAAGGGATAGGTCATCACCACACTCTGTCCTGCATAGGAGGGATCCGTCAGTACCTCTAAATATCCTGTCATACCGGTATTAAACACAATTTCACTGATGATTTCCTTCGGGGCACCGATGCTCTCACCTGTAAAGACATTACCATCCTCCAGAATTAAGAATGCTTTCATTACTTCACCTTTTCCTTTCCTATAATTGGGATATTCGTCTTGCACGATCGCACTTCTGTCAGTTGCGGTTTTAATGCCGCTCGTTGCAAGTGTTACTTGCACAATCGGCTTTCCGTCCGCATCCCTCGAACCCACTTCGTGGCTTCGAGGGTTCGCGGGCTCGCTCGCACACCATCTCTTCCCTACATGATGCCGCTTTGCGGCATCTCGCTAAAGCGGAAGAATTTCAAAATGAATTTCCAATGGAATTCATTTTGGAATTCTTCCCAAGCGAATGATTTATTCGCTTTGACTTCGTGCGCATGCGCACTTGCAAGTGGTCTTACGCACCCCTCGAACCCACTTCGTGGCTCCGAGGGGTCGCGGGCTCGCTCGCACACCATCTCTTCCTCTCAGAACTGACATCGTGCACATAACGCACTTCTGTCAGTTGCGGTTTTAATGCCGCTCGTTGCAAGTGTTACTTGCACGATCGGCATTTAAATCCGCAACCGATAAACGCTTCGCGTTTTCGGTTCTGAGAGGAAGAGAATGAATGCTCACTCTACTTTCGCGCAAAAAAAAGAATATAAGCCCATAACTGGGGATATACTCCTTTGCATACCATCCGGTTTCCATATATTACTATATATTACTAATTATTAATTACGGTGCATATTTATGCATTCGTTGACTGATTTTTAGTATATTAACACATCTGATTTCAAATATCAAGAGGTTTCTATAAATATTCTTATCATTCTCTTTCCCGGTATAAATTTAGTATCAATCGTTTATTTTTAGAAGCCTGCATCTATATTCACATTTTATCCGTTCTATCATAAGTTAATATAAAATGAGATTATTGAGGCCAATTTTATGACGCTATATACGAATTCCAAACCGAACGTTTCTCAGGACCGCATTCGGCTTTATCCAGCCCAAATGGAGACACAATCCTTTGGACGACTCAGAGCACGCTGCACAACCATAGGGGTTCTACCGATAGATAACGCCACAGTTTCTATCATCTCACCGAATAATCCGCAGCAAGTTTATGACCAGCTGACTACGGATGCTAATGGCCTTACCCAGGTGATTGAGCTGCCCGCACCTTCCATTGATTACAGTATGGAGCCATCGGACGTGCAGCCATATTCTGAATATACCGTGCAGATCTTTGCTCCAGGGTACGAAAAAGTAACGATCTCGAATATTGATATTCTTCCTGACGTTCTTTCAGAGCAGCCCGTTATATTAACACCACAGCCTGAAGCACAGCAGGGGTTAGGTGAATTATTCGTTGTTCCACCCCATACGTTATTTGGAGATTTTCCGCCTAAGATCCCGGAGAGTGAAATAAAACCGGCCAGTGAAACCGGTGCGATTGTTTTAAGCCAAGTTGTTATCCCCGAATTTATTATTGTCCATGATGGTCCACCGGCTGACCCCTCTGCGGAAAATTATTATGTACGATTTCGGGATTATATCAAGAATGTTGCCAGCAGTGAGATCTATGCCACCTGGTCGGAGTCAACGATCTATGCCAATGTACTTGCTATCTTATCCTTTACTCTGAATCGGGTATATACCGAGTGGTATCCCAGTCAGGGCTATAACTTTACGATAACTTCCTCTACCGCTTATGACCACAAATGGGTCCCCGGCCGCAATATTTTCGATAACATTGGTGTTATCGTTGACTCTGTATTTGTTAATTACTTATCCAGACCCGGAGTCCAACAGCCAATCCTTACTCAATATTGTGATGGTAATCGTACCCAATGCCCGGGCTGGATGACACAATGGGGCTCCAAATATCTGGGTGATCAGGGCTTGTCTGCTATCGAAATACTTCGTAACTTTTATGGTGATACGATCTATATTAATACCGCCCCTGAGGTTTCCGGGGTCCCTTCCTCCTGGCCCGGCTATGATCTCGTCATCGGTACCACCGGCAATGATGTAAGGACAATACAAACACAGCTCAATCGGATATCCGATGCCTATCCTGCCATTCCTAAAGTTGCCGTGGACGGAGTCTATGGTCAAAACACAGCCAACGCAGTGGAAGCCTTCCAGCGGATATTCAGCTTGCCCGTTACCGGAGTCGTAAATCGAGCAACCTGGTACAAAATATCATTTATTTATGTAGCGGTAGCCCGATTAGCGCAATAAATGGCACATCTCTTTTTCCTAATTCATATTTTAGTATAGAATGAATATTGAGGTAAATGATATGAACGATTATCCGGGACGTAATAGAAATAATATGGATATCTCCTTCCGGTTGTTTCCCACCCAACTGGTAACGCAGAATACAGGACGCTTACGCGTACGCTGCACAACCTCCCGATCAGCTCCGGTTCCCGGAGTCTCGATAAGTCTCTCCTACTCTGCCCAACCGGAGCGTACGCTGGAGCAGTTAACAACGGATACCTCTGGGCTTACCCCGGAGCTGGAGCTTTCTGCACCCTCGGTTGACTACAGCCTGGAGCCGTCCAGTGAACAACCCTATACCGAATATACTATTGTCGCCACGATGGAAGGTTATGTACCTGTGACCATAACTAATGTTGAGATTTTACCGAATGTGACAGCGATTCAGAATATTGTCATGCTTCCATCCACAACAATAGGTCAGGAGCTTTTTGTTATTCCTCCCCATACCCTCTATGGGGATTATCCGCCTAAGATTGCGGAAACAGAGATTAAGCCAAGTGCGGAAACCGGTGCAATCGTGTTATCCCAGGTGGTAATTCCCGAATTTATCATCGTTCATGACGGTCCGCCGACGGATACCTCGGCAGCAAACCATTATGAGCGGTTTCGGGATTACGTCAAAAATGTGGCCTCCAGTGAGATCTATGCCACCTGGCCCGAAGCCTCCATCCAGGCAAATATTCTGGCAATCCTGTCCTTTACCCTGAACCGGGTCTATACCGAATGGTATCATAATCAGGGCTATAATTTTACTATCACCTCATCCACCGCCTTTGATCACAAATGGGTTCCCGGACGGAATATTTTTAGTAATATAGGGTTAATTGTAGATCAGCTATTTACAAATTATCTGTCCCGTCCTAATGTTAAACAACCCATTCTTACTCAGTATTGTGACGGGCATAGGGTTCAATGTCCAAATTGGATGACTCAGTGGGGATCTAAGGATCTGGGCGATCAGGGTATGGATGCAATCAGTATCCTGAGGCATTTTTACGGCAACTCCATATATATCAATGAAGCACCTCAGGTTTCCGGTGTACCCTCCTCCTGGCCCGGACAAAACCTTAATATCGGTGCCAGCGGAAATAATGTCAGAATGATACAGGAGCAGCTGAATAAGATCTCCGATACCTATTCCATAATTCCCAAGGTTGCAGTCAATGGTCAATATGACCAGAAAACCTCCGATGCAGTGAAGGCCTTCCAACAAACCTTTGATCTTCCTGCCACCGGGATCGTGGATTTTCCGACCTGGTACAGGATCTCCGGCATCTATGTGGCAGTATCCAGAATCGCAGAATAGGCAGTCAATGAAGCCCCATGTTCTTCCGTTAAACAGTACCAAGAGGCTGTTGCAAAACGTCATAAGCTAATTCAAGGAGTGATGCATGATTCTCCTTAAGGATTTTCCTTGCGAAACTAAGCGACTGACAGCACGTTCTGCTTCATTCAGAAAGTGCTGACGCGAGTGTAGCAGCAGAAATCTCATAAGGGGAGGTAATGTTCACAACTTAAATATAGATTATGTGTTTTGCAACAGCCTTTGTTATGATAGAAAGCCTATGGGCATCCGATTTCGTTTGTGCTTATTACCATTCGAACTTATACGGCTCCCTATGATTCAGGGTATCAAATTCATAACCCTTATCCTTCAGCATCCGGATAATTCCCGGAAGGATACGGACTGTCAGGTTTCTGGAGGCAGAATCATGCATCAGGATGATTGGATACTCCTG
This sequence comes from Bacillota bacterium, assembly GCA_023409835.1. Classification (GTDB taxonomy): domain Bacteria; phylum Bacillota; class Clostridia; order Lachnospirales; family Lachnospiraceae; genus Mobilitalea. The sequence goes on along the minus strand of JAEYQV010000079.1, from coordinate 29,095 downwards.
ATCCATCAATTCCTTCTCGATGTTGTGTCGAATGGAATAAGCGGTTGGTCTGCCAATGGAATCACTGGCATCCACACTCCAGTCATAACAGAGGAAGCCTCTCCGCTCCATTTCTTCGATCAGGGAATCCTTGATGTTCTTGTTATACTTGTTATTACTCCCCCAGGGAAAGCGGAAAATATTCACTCTATCCCCTGTTATCTCATAGAGCTGCTGGTATACAAGGTTAAAATCATCCAAAAATCGTTCTACGGAACAATAGATCTCATTGCACAGATGGGAATAGGTATGTATACCGATTGCATGTCCTTCATACTTCATCCGTTTGATGCAGTCCTCTCTCTCTTTATTGATGGAGCTGCCTACAATAAAGAAGGTAGCCTTCACATCCATCTCCTCCAGAATATCTAAAATATCATAGGTGTTTTCACTTGGTCCGTCATCAAAGGTAAGATATGCAATCTTCTTTCCCTCCGGCATTTTCTTAGGTAAGTCATACGTTGCATACAGCTCAGGATACAGTGTGGTATAGTCTTCCTTCCGGCCCGTACCCGTAAGGCTGCTGCCTTGCTGATTCTCTACTGCCATCCGGTTCTCCAGCTCCGCCATTAGTTCAATGTTATGAAGGTCCTTCCAGACTGGCAGAGAGGCCTCCTGCTTATCAATCATTAATTCTCTGACCTGACTCATTATATAGATACATAGAATAAATCCCATTATTACAAATACTAATCTTAATCCTTTCATTGCTCCGTCCTCGTACAACGTCTCTCCATATCATATGCAGGTACTGGTACGGAAATAATCTTTCCCTGTCATTAATTATTCCAATCCATTATCAACATAATATATTCCAATCCATTATCAGCTTAATATATTCCAATCCATAATCTGCTTGACAGAGAATATTCAATATGCTATGCTTTCATGGAACTAGGGGTGCCTGATGAATTAGGCTGAGAGGAAACTACTTAAATGTTTTAAACCCTGAAGCTGTGAGAACTGCTTCATACCTGATCCGGATAATGCCGGCGTAGGAATGTAATATGTTTGCTGTAAAAAGCAATATACATACCTCTCCGGATAAAGGAGAGTTTTTTTATGCAGTAAAAAGACTATTGCCATCGATACAATAGGATATCAGGAAACGAACAAGGAGGAGTGTGAAAGATTTATAAATCTTTCACTCACAAAGCTTGTGCCTGGGTCACCAAAGTGTAAAAGACACACTTGGCACAAACTTCAAATACGCATAAATCACGCGCAGGAAGGAGAGATAAATATGAACGCAAACGTAGCAATCCAGGTATTACCCCATGTAGATACTGATGAAGAGGTAGTGAGAATTGTTGATGAAGTCATTGCTTACATTAAAAGCACCGGCTTACATTACTATGTTGGTCCCTGTGAGACAGCAATTGAAGGTGAATATGAGGAGCTGATGGAGGTTATAAAGAACTGCCAGTATATTGCGATAAAAGCAGGCTGTCCGAAGGTAGCTTCCTATGTGAAAATCAGCTTCGCACCGGAAGGTGGTGTATTAACCATTGATCAAAAGGTTACAAAGCATCACCAATAAAATCGCACCGTTTCTTGCGATTGCCTGCATTTTAATTCTGTGGCAGACGCTCTCCGGGACCGGTACTGTTCCGAAATTTATGCTTCCCTCCCCTGCAGACGTCGTGCTTGCTTTCATTAAGGATTTTCCACTGTTAATGCAGCATATGGGAACTACCCTGACCGAAGCCTTTTGGGGTCTCTCTCTGGGCATTGTACTGGGGTTTGTGGTGTCCGTCCTGATGGACCGGTATGTAATCGCATATAAGGCAATCTATCCAGTGCTTGTAATCACACAGACTATCCCCACGGTTGCTATCGCGCCGTTATTGGTTTTATGGTTGGGATACGGGATTCTGCCAAAAATAACCCTGATTATCATCACCTCCTTCTTTCCGATCACCATAGGATTACTGGATGGCTTCAAATCAGCCGATCCGGATGCTATCAATCTGATGAAGGCCATGGGTGCTACCCGTATGCAGCGGTTCTACCACATCAAGCTGCCAAGCTCCCTTAGCCACTTTTTTGCAGGACTCCGCATCTCCGTATCCTATTCCATCATCGGTGCTGTAGTTGCGGAATGGCTTGGAGGCTTTAACGGCTTAGGGGTATATATGACGAGAGTTAAAAAATCCTTTTCCTATGATAAGATGTTCGCTGTCATCTTCCTTATCTCCATCATAAGCCTGCTCCTGATGCTTGGTGTATCAGCGCTTCAGAAGGCAGTCATGCCCTGGGAAAGAAAAGAGATACGGCATAAATAAAGCTATAATAACAGGAAGAGTCATGCCAGAGCAATCATAGACGCATTGACCGACTTACCCCACAGGGAGGTTTTATGAAAAGAAATACAGCTGCATTACTAATGATTATTTTTATAGTTCTGATATCTGTTACCGCCTGCACTAAGGATCAGCAGACGAAGGAGAATGCAAAGCAGAGTGAGGACCATACCGCCGGGAATGACTCCGGAGATAAATCACAGGCTAAGGATAGGAAAAAAATTCGAATTGTGCTTGACTGGACACCGAATACCAATCATACCGGCTTATATGTGGCACAGGCAAAGGGTTATTTTGCAGAAGCCGGACTTGAGGTTGAGATCATGCAGCCCCCGGAAGGAAGCACTACCGAACTGGTCGGTGCCGGTGGAGCCGAATTCGGGATCAGCTTCCAGGATACCATAGCCCCCACCTTTGCTTCCGATTTCCCAATGCCAATCACTGCAGTGGCAGCGATTATACAGCATAATACCTCCGGTATCATTTCTCTTAAGACGAAGGGAATTGACACACCGAGTAAAATGGCCGGACATTCTTATGCAACCTGGGATTCTCCTGTGGAGCTTGCCATAATTAAGAAAATTGTGGAGGATGACGGTGGTAAATTTGATGACATTAAATTAATCCCCAATACGGTTACGGACGTGGTAACCGCGCTCCGGACCGACATCGACTCCGTATGGGTTTATTATGCCTGGGATGGCATCGCTACCAAGGTGGCAGGGCTTGATACCAGCTTTCTAAACTTTGCCGATTATGGCTCGGAGCTGGATTATTACAGCCCCATCATTATTGCAAATGATGAATTTCTGAAAAACAACCCTGAAGTGGCAAAGAATTTCCTGAATGCAGTCCGGCTTGGTTATGAATACTCCATTGCCAATCCTGAGGAGGCTGCTGATCTATTACTTTCAGCAGTGCCGGAGTTGGACGAAGCTATGGTAAAGGAGAGTCAGAAATGGCTGACAGATAAATATAAGGCAGAGGTTCCCCAATGGGGCTATATTGATTCTGCAAGATGGGATGCTTTCTATGCCTGGTTGTACGAAAACCGGCTAGTTGAAAAGGAAATCCCCGCCGGAACCGGCTTTACGAATGATTACCTAAATTAATAGACCTCCGGTAGCAATTAATTACTGACCTGGGTTTCAAACAGTATACAGATACCCGTTTTACAGTTATCAAAAAGAGTGGAGAACATGATGGAGAGATTAACGGCCAACCATATTACAGTAAAATACGGGAATGAAACAATCATTGATGATATCTCTATCGAGCTGAAGCAAGGAGAATTGGTCTGCTTATTAGGCGTAAGCGGAGCCGGTAAAACCACCCTGTTTAATGTTATTTCCGGTCTTCTGCTGCCCGATCAGGGATCAGTTCTACTGGATGGAGAGGATATTACAGGGAAAGCCGGTAAGGTAAGCTATATGCTGCAGAAGGATCTTCTGCTTCCCTTCAAGACAATTCTGAGTAATGTTTCTCTTCCCTTAGTCATACAGGGTGCTAAAAAGAAGGAAGCCCGCACTGCTGCCAGCAAATACTTTAAGGAATTCGGTCTGGAAGGAACGGAGCATAAGTACCCTCATCAGTTATCCGGCGGAATGCGTCAGAGAGCTGCCCTCCTACGGACCTATCTGTTCTCCGATCAGGTAGCACTTCTGGACGAGCCCTTCAGCGCCCTCGATACCATCACCAAAGGAACGATGCATGAATGGTACCTGGAGGTAATGGAGCAGATTAAGCTCTCCACCCTGTTCATCACCCATGACATCGATGAGGCAATTCATCTGTCTGACCGAATCTACATCATGACCGGTAAACCAGGAAGAATCACTAAGGAGCTCCATATCACCCGGCCTAAACCCCGGTCCCGGGACTTCATCGTCAGCGAAGAATTCCTGGAATACAAACGACAGATATTAGACGTACTAAACTCATAATAAGGTAGCCATAAAGCATAACAAACCCCATCCGAAGGAAAAACCTACGGATGGGGTTTCAAATATACATCGCATTGATCCAAATCGAAATACACAAGCTCCTCCCATGATTGATATAACCTAATCCACAATTTATTCACTCCTACAATTACTCATATACACCCAATAAATTTCTGATAAATAGTTATTCAATAAACATCAATCCATTTAAACAATTCCTTTATTTCATAATACAGTCAATATACTACTCATTCTTACTATATCTTTTAACATACTCACTACCGTAAACCCCTTCTGAAGTAAATCTAATTGAAATCAGGCTGTCGTTCGAAGTCTAGAAAAAGGAAGAGCAGTATTGTATTTCCCATAATGCACTATTTAGAAGACAAGACACCGTATTTGTGTGACAGATAGCGGACATTTATGTCCGCTAGCGGCACAGAAATATGGCGTAGTGTCTTCTAACTAGTGTGTGAGGGAAGTACAGTACTGCTCTTCCTATACTAAGTCGTCAAGCGACAGCCAATCAATTATTTCTGAATGGGGTTTACATCATACCCATTCCAGGGCCACCTGCGGGCATTGCGGGTTCCTTCTCCTTAATGTTAGCAACAACAGACTCTGTCGTAAGGAGAGTAGATGCAACGCTGGTAGCATTCTGCAGGGCACTCCTTGCAACCTTGGTAGGATCCAGAATACCTGCTTCTACCATATCCACATACTGCTCGGTCAGAGCGTCAAAGCCGATACCTACATTGCTTTCCTTAACCTTGCTGATCACTACAGCACCCTCTAGGCCTGCATTGGATACGATGCAGTATAACGGAGATTCCAGAGCCTTTAAGATGATGTTGGCACCGGTCTTCTCATCCCCTTCCAGAGAAGCAGCAAGCTTAGCAACCTCCTTGGAAGCATGGATGAATACAGAACCACCGCCTGATACGATACCTTCCTCTACAGCTGCTTTAGTTGCTGCGAGAGCATCCTCCATACGGAGCTTATTCTCTTTCATCTCAGTCTCGGTTGCGGCACCGACTCTGATTACTGCTACGCCTCCAGCCAGCTTCGCCAGTCTCTCCTGAAGCTTTTCTTTATCAAATTCAGAGGTGGTCTCTTCGATCTGAGCTCTGATCTGGTTAATTCTTGCACTGATCTCTTCCTTATTACCTTCACCGTCAACGATGATGGTGTTCTCCTTCTGAACCTTAACGGATTTCGCACGGCCAAGCTGAGCCATGGTGGTCTCCTTTAAGTCAAGTCCGAGCTCGTCGGAGATAACGGTACCGCCGGTTAAGATAGCGATATCCTGAAGCATAGCCTTTCTTCTGTCGCCGTAACCGGGTGCCTTAACTGCAACTACAGTAAAGGTTCCTCTTAATTTATTGATTACCAGGGTGGTAAGAGCTTCGCCTTCCACATCCTCAGCAATTATCAGTAATCTCGCACCGGACTGTACGATCTGCTCCAGAACCGGAAGAATCTCCTGGATGTTGGAGATTTTCTTATCTGTGATCAGGATATAAGGATTCTCAAGAACAGCTTCCATCTTATCCATATCGGTGCACATATATGCGGAAACATATCCACGATCGAACTGCATACCTTCAACGAGATCCAGCTCCGTCTTCATGGTCTTGGATTCCTCGATGGTGATAACACCGTCGTTGGAAACCTTCTCCATAGCGTCTGCAACTAACTGGCCTACGGTATCATCTCCAGCGGAGATAGCCGCTACTCTTGCAATCTGCTCCTTGCCCTTTAAGGTAGAGCTCATCTTAACGATAGCATCGACTGCAACATCGGTTGCCTTCTTCATACCCTTTCTTAAGATAATCGGGTTAGCGCCAGCAGCCAGGTTCTTCATTCCCTCTGTGATCATTGCCTGAGCAAGAACAGTTGCTGTTGTGGTACCGTCACCGGCTACATCATTGGTCTTAGTAGCAACTTCCTTCACAAGCTGTGCACCCATATTCTCAAAGGGGTCTTCCAACTCAACTTCCTTTGCAATGGTAACACCATCATTGGTAATTAACGGTGTTCCGAAGGATTTGTCAAGTACAACGTTTCTTCCCTTCGGACCTAAGGTAACCCGTACTGTGTTCGCTAATTTATTAACACCAGCCTCTAAGGCTGCACGTGCATCTGCACCATATTTAATCTCTTTTGCCATATTAATCACTCCTCCTTAATTAGTCTTCTACGACAGCAACAATATCGTTTTGCTTAACGATGATGAATTCCTCATCCTCAAGCTTAACCTCAGTGCCGGCATATTTAGAATAAATAACCTTATCTCCGACCTTCACCTGCATAACGATCTCTTTCCCGTCAACAATTCCTCCCGGGCCTACTGCAATAACCTCAGCCTGCTGGGGCTTCTCCTTTGCCTGACCGGGAAGCACGATGCCGGATTTCGTGGTTTCTTCCGCAACTAATTGCTTTAATACTACCTTATCTCCCAATGGTACAAGTTTCATATCATATTCCTCCTTCAATATTTTCTTTGTTTTGACTTACTGGTCCGAATATGTTGTAAGTACACTTTCGGTTTCCTTACTAGAGAATTATTAGCACTCCTATGTAATGAGTGCTAACTGATGTTAATATATTAGTAAATTTGCTTTTAATATGCAACTTCACTTCTCATTCGATACTGGTACTTTTCTAATGCTTTCTCTTTATTTCTCATCTTTGCTTAGTTTTTCTCATTTTTCCATGTTTTAAGGAAAAATTTTATCCCACTGCTGCTTTCAAATCAACTATATTTGTCATCCGGGGAAAGCTTATAGCACTGTTCGGGATAAAAAAAGCTATTACCATTCTGGTAATAACTTGTTTAAATTCCCCTCACATACTATAATAGTATATTCTTTCATAGGAAACTTATACCACAGTCAACTGATTTATCATTCTTATTGGAACTAACTCAGTATATCCCACGGTCAAGGCATCCTATGGGTATGCTCAGGAAATATTTGATATGCTGTTGGTCTTCTGTATGGCGCGGGGCATCGCATCCTTGGCATTCTTCCAGGGCTCCTCCGCATAACGGTAATCAAACTTATTGATAAACCATTCCAGATCATCCCTGACCCGTTTCATATTCTCAATATACAGATGATTCAGAAGCTTGTAAAATCCGCTTAATTCCTCGCCGCTTAAATACTCAGGCGCGGTATTGGTCAGAACCTTATAATGGCTGCTGCAAAAGCCCTTGCAGGCCTTAAATTTCAGACGGAAACTCTCTTCCGTATGATATAAATGAAAAAAAGTCGCTATATACCGGTCAAAGGTACTATTCATCTTATTACAGATGTAGCAGGTAGTCTCCTTAAGTTCCAGGTATTCTACCACGTCGGAGCGTTCTGCCTTCTTCTTAAAAAGCGAGGGTACTGACACTTTGGAACCCATGCCGCTATATTTCTCCACATCCTTGATTAGCTTATCCATGTGACTCTTAAGAATTAAGGCAAGACCCAAACGGTTTTGATTCTTATATAACAGCTCCATATGCTTCTCACAGAAGCCCAGCCGGGAGGTTTCTCCTCGGACATCATCCTCCATATAGCTGGGTCCCATTACGAAATCAATCGCTTTATCCTCTAAGGATCTTCTCATATCACAGAGAGGGCACTCACTATCTTTATCAAAGGCCTCATTGACCGGTATTGTATGCAGCTTCTCATTCAAATTATTTTTCCTCTTTAATCATTTCTTTGATTTCTCTGGCTTTTGCCTTAATCCGCTCATTCGAATCTCTGGCAATCAGAACCTTACTGATCCATCTGCTGGCTTCCTCATATTTCTTAGTTTTTCTGGCGAGCTCCGCTACCAGCAGGGTAACCGTATTCTCATCCATTCCGCACATCGGGAAGGTTTCTTTACTGAAGGCTTCATTAAAGCCATCGTAAGCATTTGATATAAATTCCAGTTCCTCCTTATTTAACGCATTGATTACGTTCTGGTAATCCGGCGTATCCTTCGGGAGATTCTCCGCCTTACCTCTGATGAGCCAGGCTGTCTTCAAGCAGGTATAGGCCTTCTCAGAGGTCTTAGCTTTCTTAACGATTGCATTTACGAGCGCCAGCTTGTGCCGTGTGATGGCATCGTCATAGGTGAAAACATCTCCGCCATCTTTTACTCCCTGAAAGGAGTCCGAAATATTCTTCTTTATCAATAATGCCTGCGCATTGGTTACGTATTTGAAAAATCGGCTTAATGCAGCATAACCGCAATTCGGGCATAGAATTGCATCGTATTTTAATGGGTCTGCGAACTGATATCTTGGTCTTAAGTCCGTATCCATGGAAAGAAGCTTAATCTTACCCGACTTCACCATCTTTGCTTTGAATTCCTTGTCACAGACTGGACAGGTATGTGTCTTATCAAATATGATATCTTCTTCCGCAAAGGCAGCCTTTTCTACCGACGAAGCAGTCTGCTTACTTTCTTCCTTCTCTTTCTCTTCATAAATATTAATCCCGGATAGATTACCAAGCCCAAAATTTTCTAATCCTGAAAATAAGTTGGCCATATTTCCCTCCATTTCTGTGCATGTACGCGAATACGCACTTATCGTGCGCATGTGTACTTCTTTTCCGTATGTGTACTTCTTATATCTGTATACTTCTTATATCTGTGTACTTCTTGTATCTGCGTACTTCTTGTATCCGCGTACTTCTTGTATCTGCGTACTTTTTGTATCTGTGTTCTTTTTGTATCCGTGTTCTTTTGTATCCGCGTACTTCTTGTATCTGCGTACTTTTTATATCTGTTTCTATTTGTATCTGTGTTCTTTTGTATCCGTGTTCTTTTTGTATCTGTGTTCTTTTGTATCAGTGTACCTTTTGTATCTGTGTACCTTTTGTACGAAGATACAAAAAGTACGCATAGTATCATTTGTTATCGTTTCCTCAAGGAATCCACAATCTATTCCGGCTTATATGAGCTTTTTAAGGAAACAATCCGGTTATATACGGGATTCTCTGCTGTTGAAACCTTACTGTCCAGACAGAAGAAGCCCTGCCTTAAGAATTGGAAGCTTGCAGGGGGTACTGCTCCGGCGGTACTAGGTTCAATATAGCATTCCTTTAATACTGTAATTGAATTCGGGTTAAGGTTCAAGCTTCCGTCCTCATTATATACACCCTTAGACTCATCCACAATATTCTCATAAAGGCGAACCTCCGCACGAATGGCAGTCTCGGCAGCCACCCAGTGAATCGTCCCCTTTACCTTTCTGGCATTAAACCCTGAACCGCTCTTGGTCTCCGGGTCATAGGTGCAGTGCACTTCCGTCACTTTACCTGTCTCGTCCGTCACATAGCTTTGACAGGTGACAAAGTAAGCATTCATCAGCCTGACTTCATTACCTGGGAACAGACGGAAATATTTCTTGGGAGGCTCAATCATAAAATCCTCCCGCTCAATATATAAATACTTTCCGAAGGGTACCTGTCTTACACCCATCGCTTCATTCTCCTGATTGTTCGGTGCTTCAAGATACTCCAGCTGACCCTCCGTATAATTATCGATTACCAGCTTAATCGGGTCCAGTACGGCCATAACCCTGGGAACCTTCCGCTTTAAATCCTCACGGATGCAATACTCCAGCATAGCATAGTCCACAGAACTCTGGCTCTTGGAAACGCCGCACAGCTCCATGAACATCTGAATGGATTCCGGTGTAAAGCCTCTTCTTCTTAAGGCACTGATGGATACCAGCCGTGGATCATCCCAACCGTCTACTATCCCGCTCTCAACCAACTTTTTGATGTAACGCTTACCGGTAATTACGTTGGTCAGATACATTTTAGCAAATTCAATCTGCTTCGGAGGATTCTCATATTCCAGCTCCCTTACCACCCAGTCATACAGAGGTCTGTGGTCCTCAAATTCCAGAGTACAGATGGAGTGGGTAATGCCTTCAATTGCATCCTCAATCGGATGGGCAAAATCATACATTGGATAAATACACCACTTATCTCCTGTATTGTGGTGTGAAATCTTTGCAACACGATAAATTACAGGATCACGCATATTGATGTTGGCTGCGGCCATATCAATCTTAGCCCGCAGAACCTTGGAACCATCCGGGTATCTTCCCTCCCGCATCTCTTCGAAAAGACGCAGATTCTCTTCTATGCTTCTATTACGATAAGGACTGTCCTTACCCGGCTCCGTCAGGGTACCACGATATTCCCTAATCTCATCCGCTGTAAGATCGCAGACAAATGCCTTCCCCTTCTTTATTAGCTTTACAGCAGCTTCGAACATCTGGTCAAAATAGTCCGACGCAAAAAACAGGCGGTCTTCAAAATCGCCTCCTACCCATTTTACGTCTTCTATAATAGAATCCACGAACTCGGTCTTCTCCTTCGTAGGATTCGTATCATCAAAACGGAGATTAAATTTACCACCGTATTTCTTCGCCAGGCCATAGTTCAAAAGTATGGACTTGGCATGTCCAATATGGAGATAACCGTTCGGCTCCGGTGGGAATCTTGTTACAATATTCTTCACATGGCCTTCTTCCAGATCCTTATCGATTATCATCTCAATAAAATTCTTAGAAACCGGTGCTGACTCTTCCTGTAACTCTTCTTTATTCTCGTTTATTTGATTACTGTCCATAAATTCCTCCTGGTCACTGCTTTCTTTTCTTTCCTCATAAGCTCTCTATGAAAGTAATTATTTCCCATATGAATTCTACATATGTTATATAATACCACACTTTTTTTTAAGATTAAAGTATAATTTGTCAAAAAGCCGTCCGAATCCCCAGTCAATAAGACGCAGGTAATTCTGACGGCTTTGCAATTTCGAAATCAAATGAAAAACCTATTTACTACGGTAGAAGATGTGATCTCCGATTATCTTATAATCCGAATATTTCTTCTTTATTTTATACGTATACTTGTTGACAGCATTGAAACATAGATAGTTTCCGATATTGTTCTCGCCCTCGAGTGCTGCTTTCGCTGCCTTGGTTGCCTTCTTCATGGCCTTCCTCTCAGCTTCAGGGTTGGGACCGTTGAATTTCCCCGTATCATAAAGATTCAGGGCCTTATCCAGCATGCTTAAGCCGCTTTTTCTACTCTTTACCGTTACTGCAAATTGAACAGACCATTTCTTATCGTAAATAACCTCTTTAATCGAATTGCAATGGGAATACAGCGGGCTCTCCAGTCGGTTAAGAACAACATTGGCAACTCCCAGCATACCGTTATAGGACTGATTGCCTGCTTCCGCATATACAAGGCTAGCTAAAAGCCGTAATTCCTTCTCTGTATAGGAGGGCTTCTTAACAGTCGGTGCTTCCTTCTTATTGGCTTCCGTCTTAGGAGCAGTTGTAGGCTCTGCCTCTTCTTCCTTAGCTTCGACGATAATCTCTTCTTCCGGTTCCTTCTCAACGTAGAAAACCTGACCCTGTTCGTCTGTATAGACTTCATAGCCGTCAATCTGTGATGGTTCCCCATCCTCAGAAGCTGCATCCTGCGTCTCCGTATCTCCTAAAACTGCGGAGGCTTCCTCGTTAGCTGAGACTGTTCCCTCCGTACTTAACCCTGTTATATCTGTTTCATATGTAGAGCTCGCATCTGACGGCTGACTATTACCTGCTTCTGCCGCATATGCGATGCTGCTGAAGCCGGCTGTAATCATTACCGATGTAAGGAGTGTTACAATAACCCGTTTCATATGCTTCATATGCTTCATAAAGTCTCCTAAACATTAACATTTTTGTGTATAATATAATATTTTGTTAACAATTACTTAATAAGTATATCATAAATAATTAAAAAATCAACCCCTGTTTTTCTAAACGGTTTTGTTTACCATCTAAAAATATTATCAAAAACATATCTTATTATAGCTTTTTCTGCATTTTTTTCCATTTTTATCTTCTTACATTGCACTTTTTAATAGAATACTGTATAATCGCAAATAAAAATATTTGGGGGAAACATATATGACTAATCTTAATAATGGCTTGATCTATACAACAGAGAATTGTATTGGCTGCAACAAATGTATTTCCGGTTGCCCCATTATCGGTGCTAATATTGCGGTGGACGAGGATGGGCAGAATAAAATTCATGTAGACGGAAGCAAATGTATTCACTGCGGCCACTGTCTTGAAACCTGCATGCATAATGCCAGACAGTTCCGGGATGATACCGATCAATTTTTTCATGATCTTGAGCAAGGTGTTCCAATCTCAATCATCTTAGCCCCCGCCTTCCTGATTAATTATGCAGAGGATTACACTCATATCCTTGGATATCTTAAGCAGCTGGGTGTACGCCACATCTACAGTGCCAGCTTCGGCGCAGATATTACCACCTGGGCATATTTGAATTATATTAAGGATAATTCATTCCTCGGCGGAATTTCACAGCCCTGCCCGGCTATTGTCAATTACGTGGAGCGTTATATCCCGGAATTACTTCCCAAGCTGATGCCAATCCACAGCCCTTTACTGTGCAGTGCAATCTATATCAAAAAATATCTGAAGGATAACAGCCGGCTGGCTTTTATCAGCCCCTGCATCGCGAAGAAGGATGAGATACAGAATAAAAATACAAATCAATATGTTTCTTATAATGTTACCTTTAAGCATCTGATGGAACGACTTGCCGAGGTTAATCTCAGTACATACCACGCTACAGATGAGATAGAGTATGGACTAGGCTCGGTTTATCCCATGCCGGGTGGCTTAAAGGAGAATGTAGAGCATTTTCTTGGTAAAGAGAATCTGGTAAGACAGATAGAAGGGGAAGGACATGTATATCATTACTTCCATTTATACCTGGACCGGATTAATCATAACAAAACACTGCCGTTGCTTGTAGATGCTTTAAATTGTTCCCAGGGATGTAACTTTGGCACCGCTACTACGAGTAAGCTGACCCTGGATGATGACCTGTTATTTGCCCTGCAGGAGCAGCGGGCACGGACACCTCTCTCGAGGCAGGATCCTTATGACACCACAGTTCCTCACGAGGAGCGCTTACATCGGTTAAATCAAAGGTTTTTAGGTCTTAACCTCAATGACTTCCTCCGTGAATATGATACCACGGCGGCCATTAACGAGGGTAATATCACCGAGGATGAGTTGAATGAGATCTTCAATGGGATGAATAAGAAGGAAGAATCTGACCGTATTATTAACTGCAGTGCCTGCGGCTATGGTAAATGTAAGGATATGGCCAAGGCAATCAGCAGCGGCTATAATCGGAAGGAAAACTGCATCCATTATATTAAAAATGAGCTGTTAATCGAAAAAGAAGAGATGGTGGAGCTGGTAGAGCAGTTAAAAAACCGGGACAAAAAGGATCAGCTTTATAAAGAATTCCTGGTAAGCTTCGAGATGTTGACCAAAACCATCAGTGATCTGTCCCAGGGAAATGCCTCTACCTCCTCCGAAACCATGGAGATGGCAATGGCTATATCCGAGCTTAGTCAATATAGTCAGCTGTTAAATAATTCTCTGGATGCATTTAATGTATTCATAGATGCTTACGAGAAATCCAACCGGGAGATCGTCGATATCTCCTCACAGACTAACCTGCTTGCTCTCAATGCCGAGATTGAAGCAGCCAGAGCCGGTGATGCAGGCCGTGCCTTCTCGGTTATTGCAAGCCAGGTACGAATGCTCTCCAACAATTCTAAGGCTGCAGTTGCTCTCGGGAAGCAGAATAGTGAGAAGATTCTTCCTGCGATTAAGGAATTAAAGAAGCAGGCCGCTACCTTTGTCAATAACCTGGAGGATATTAATACCAGAACCCAGCAGATTGCAGCCGGTGCGGAAGAGATCTCTTCCCAGACCGAGATGCTGGAGCAGGTAGCCGGAACCTTAGTTACTCATATGGAAGAAGCAATGAAAGCATAATGTATAACAAAGAGCATTGGTATCATCCGGTTTCGGATGTTCCAATGCTCTATTCATGACAAGTGAAACGATTTATCGTTTCATCCTGTTTCTATTTGAAAGCGATAATATTCTATGGTGTTACCTGTTCCTGCTCCTTCCGGTATTTAGCCAACAGCAGATCCAGCATGCGTCCGTAGCTTTGAACGCCATCCGTCTGGGCATTTGCCTTAAGGTAGGTATCATTGATCTTATTCGATACGGTACTGATAACCGTATCCTCATATTTGACCCAGTATCTCGAATTTGCCCGAATATCCCTTAAAACACCCTCCGAGTATTGGTCCCTGATCTTAAAATACAACTCCGGACTCCGGTCATATAAGGCATTCCCGGATATGACCAGCGCCAGCATGGTACTGCTATATTTTAGCTCCGGACTTTCCGACTCCATTCCGGCGAGGTAAGAAATGAAATTTGCTTCATCCTCCCTCATGAACCCCCTTAAGTGGGCCAGCTCATGGAGCATGGTTGCCGGTATCGAATAATCCGGAATATCGACATTGACATTCGCTTCCATGGTGAAGGGAAAGAAGATTCCGGTGATCTCTGTATACGACATCAGCTTTGACAACAGAACCGGCTTCGGTGCGCTGTAGTAACCGCTAAGTACGGAATACTTCTTCGATAATGTTTCCATCGCCTCATCTGCCAGCTTCGCCAGCTGGTATTTACTCTCGGACAGGCGGAATACCCCCTCCGTATCCCTCTCATTTGTTTGCTCCCTAAGCTCGTTTGCCTGCATTGCCAGGCTTTCTGTCAGGGAATATAACTCCTCCACCGTAGATTCCCGGATGGTAAGCCCGGAATAATAACTGAATGGATATCTGTAATAATTAATTCCTGCCAGTATAGTAAATAGGAATAATACAACACTGAACACACAGGCCACATTCAGTATACTCTTAGAGAGGATCTGTCTTCTGCTGCCTTTTTTCTTAATGATGTGCAGGATAAATAGAAGAAGAACACTGATCAGTGCCAGGGGTAACGCAATAACTAAGATTTCGGCAAGAGATATCGGTATCAGTCCGGATATCAACGAGATCAATTGAGAAAGCCACTTGTATATACGAAGAGCGAAAATCTGCTCAGCAAAAAAGCTGCTTTTCTTCGCAAGCAGTATCATCAGCAAAGAAATTGGAATGAGTACCAATAGATAAGTACGCTTCAGCTTAAAAATATTTCTCAATCTAATAACCCCCATAATCGTATGCCACGATGCGTAATTCTCTTATTCATAATAACATGTTCATCACTTTCCTGCAATCATTCGGGGTATGTAAATGTTCCCCATTCTGGTAAACATGAAGAAACCATAGCTCCTATCTATTCATAAAAAGGGCATTCCCCTTTCCTGCTGCTCCTTACTCTTGCACGGAAGAGAAATGCCCTATAGAAATATGCTTATTAATTAAAATTTAGGAACAACCGCACCTTCGTAGGTATCATTGATGAACTGCTTTACCTCATCACTCTGAAGGACCTTAACGAGAGCTTTAATATCCTCACGACTCTCATCTCCCTTTCTGACTGCGATGATATTACCGTAGGTATCGGCTGCAAGAGAATCCTTATCTTCAACAGCAATCGCATCCTTGGATACATTAAGGCCTGCCTGGATTGCAAAGTTACCATTGATAACCGCTAAATCAACATCCTGTAGGGAACGTGCCAGCTGAGCTGCTTCAATCTCAAAGATATCAAGCTTCTTCGGATTCTCAGCAATATCGTTCTTCGTTGCATCCATACCAGCGCCTTCCTTCAGCTTGATCAGTCCTTGAGCTTCCAATAACAGAAGGGCTCTGGCTTCATTCGTGCCATCGTTCGGAACAGCAATCTTAGCTCCATCCTTTAAGTCCTCCAGCTTCTTTGTCTTGCCGGGATAAATACCAAAGGGTTCATAATGGATGATAGCCACCGATACCAGATCCATTCCGCGTTCTGAGTTGAACTGGTCCAGATACGGCTGATGCTGGAAATAGTTTGCATCCAGATCGCCTGCATCTAAGGCCACATTCGGCTGAACATAGTCAGTATATTCCACAATCTTAAGGTCATAGCCTTCCTTTGCCAGAAGGCTCTTTGCCTTCTCAAGAATCTCAGCATGGGGGGTAACACTCGCACCAACCACCAGCTTCTTCAACTCCTTGTTATCGTTGCTTCCTTTGCTATCCTCCTTCGTCTGGTTATCAGCACTTCCGCTGTTTTTATCTTCTTTTTTTCCGCAGCCTGCAAAGGATGCTGCAATCAGGACAGTAAGTAGCACAAATGTTAATAGTCTCTTCATATTTCTTCCTCCTTTATTATTTAGGGTAAACCCTTTATTTATGATATTCTTTTATCGGAATGCTTCATCCACCATGCACCGAGCTCCTGGAAGATTTGAACGATAATGACAAGTATAGCAACGGTTACCAGCATGATATCTGTTTCGTTACGGTAATAACCATAATTAATTGCGATGGAGCTTAAGCCTCCGCCACCGACAAAGCCGGACATTGCGGAATAGCTTAAAATAGTAATAAGAGCAATTGCACCGCCTATAATCAGGGAAGGCATGGCTTCCGGTATCAGCACCTTAAAAATAATCTGTATCGGAGAGGCACCCATGGACTGGGCTGCTTCAATCACCCCGTGGTCCACTTCCTTCAGGGAGGATTCCACCAATCTGGCGATGTATGGAGCTGAACCGATAATCAGAGGTACTACGACAGCATTTGGTCCGATTGTGGTACCAATGATTGCTCTGGTAAAGGGCATTATGGTTATCAACAGGATAACAAAGGGTATGGAACGGATCAGGTTGACGATGGCTCCCAAAATCTTATTAAATAGTACAAAGGGAGCTATTCCATCCTTATCGGTGACTACTAAGAGGATTCCCATCGGGAGTCCGATCACATAAGCAATCAGGGTGGATAACAGGGTCATATATAAGGATTCCAGAATTCCGATTCCGATCATACTTAAAATTTCTCTCGTCCACATACTACTCCACCTCCTCATAAGGAATCTGATTTGATATCAGATAAGCATATACCCTCTTCCGGCTGATTTCATCATCCGGCAGCTGGATAATCATCTGTCCGAAGGCTTTTCCGTCAATATCCTTCGTATCGGCAAATAATATGTTAACCGGAGTTCTGCATTCTAATACCATATTGGCAATTACCGGCTCAAAGGAAGTCCTGCCGTCAAAAATGATTCGGCATTTATGTTCTCCGACAAAGGAACTTATGTGGGTCTCTCCCGAGAATACAAGCTGTTTTGCAATCTTGGATTTCGGTCTTACGAATACCTCTTCCACCTCACCGACCTCTGCTATATGGCTTTGATCAATAATTGCAACACGGTTACAGATCTCCTCGATAACACTCATTTCATGGGTTATAACAATGACTGTAATTCCTAACTTCTGATTTATTTCCTTCAACAGACCTAAGATAGAGCGTGTAGTGGTCGGATCCAGGGCACTGGTTGCCTCGTCACAAAGCAGAACCTTTGGATTCGTGGCCAGAGCACGGGCAATCGCTATCCTCTGCTTCTGTCCACCCGAGAGCTGTGCCGGATAAGCCTTAGCCTTATCTGATAATCCAACGATCTCAAGTAATTCCAAAGCCCTTTTTTTCGCTTCAGCCTTTGATACACCGGCAATCTCCAGAGGAAAGCAGATATTCTGCAGTGTATTTCTCTGCATCAACAGATTAAACTGCTGGAATATCATTCCCATGGACTGTCTGGCCTTCATAAGCTCCCTCTTGCTGATGACTGAAAGATCAATACCATCGAAAATAACTGTTCCCGTAGTCGGTTCCTCCAGAAAATTAATACACCTTACCAGAGTACTTTTTCCCGCACCGCTTAACCCGATGATACCGAATATCTCCCCTGCATTGATCGACAGATTGATGTCCTCCAGTGCTTTCACCGTATTATTCTTACTTTGGAACACCTTGCCCATCCCAACCAGTTCAATAATCGGATTATTCTTATCCAAACAATACACCTCCATTACGCTTTACTATGTCAACATACTAATCTGATTAACGTTTTACATTGCTAAAGTAAAAAAAAACAGGAGCATGATAGCCTCCTGTCAGATATTTTCATAAATCAGAGTAACTCTGCTTCTATCGCATCATGAAAACACCACATTCACTATCATCACGTAAACATGTTATACGGCATGCAACACATACCACACATATTCATACACATGACAATAATCGGTGTTCTCATAGGTTATCTCCTTTTATTTCCTATTAATCAGATATAGATTGTTGCGTGTAGTATATACCATGTAGAATATCCTGTCAACAATTTTTTCATAATATTTTTCTTCCGATTGACCTCCAATCACCATCTGTTTCTATTAACCGACTATTCTATATCTTAAAACCAGGTTAAGAGCTAGCCGGACAATATCCCTCCAATTAAGATATAAGCGATATCAAACAGGATCGCCCGTATCTTCATAAAGTAGGCAGCCCTAGGATTACCCAGGCACTGGTTGCTCGAAGTATTGCGATATAGTCAAGGGGTTATTATAATATTTTGCTGTTCCCTACGACTCAATCTACGAAAAGCCTCCTCATAGGATTGGTCCATCATATCCAGGATAGTAGTATCCTTTAGTCCCCTGTTAAGATATACCGTACTCTTGTAACGTCTCTGACGGTCCGGGCAGTGATATCCCGGTACGACAATACCGGGATAATTCTGTCTATAATAATCCCCCATCATCGGCTCGTTTCTTATTGTAATCTTCTCGTCCTCCGGATACCATTCTAAGAAAATACGATTACCAACCTTATAGCAGATGGGAAAAGGACCGAAGGGACATGTCTCATATGCCCCCGCCATGGACAAACAATAGTTTTTAATGTCTTCAAAGGTCAAATCTCTCCCTCCCATGCTGTGCAGCTTTCTGCAGCACTGATAATTTGCTGCTCCCCGATTCATTTCATTGTTCTAGCTACCATGGACTTCCATTATAACGTATCGGCTTGCTTAAGCTCGGATCGAATACGGTATATACTGCCTGAAGGATCTCCTCCCGGCGCCTGCTTCGTTCCTCCTCCGGTAAATCGAGTACAATATCTTCAATTACATGGGGTCCGAACTTAAAACGTCCCATGACAGCCCCATGGAAATCCCCGTCGACCAGAATATAGTAAAGCGCATCCCATTCCGAAGTAAACTTAGCCTTTAACTCATCGTTATAGGCACGGACCAAAAAATCATTCTTCTGTAGCATTAGCACCGATGGCACTTCTACGTTTATTCCACCCTGTAGCAGGAGCTCTTCCTCCTCCTTACGCTGATACCCCTTCCTACCTTCCAGAGTCTTTGAAACAAGTAATCCTTCCTCCATCAACCCCGTTACCGCTTCCGAAATCAGCTTGGCCGGAAGTCGATAGTAGGATCTTAGTAACCCCTCGTCAAAGAAAACAAGTAGTCTTGCCGCCCGGGGAAGCAACAGCTTCAGGGCCTCCGCCTTCGTAAAACGATTGATATCTATCTCCGGAAATTCGCTTTCGAATAAATACCAGCCACGGTCCCATTCATTATCTACCTGATCCTCATAAACCAGAAATGCTTCCTGGAGCTTATGAAGCGCCGGGGTAATATCCTTGGCCCGGTAACCGGTCAGTTCTCGAAAGGCTCCGATATTCATTGGTCCCTCCTGCTTCAGAAGCTCCAAGAGCTCCATCTGGATTAGGGAAAGTCTGGGTATTTCTTTTCGGTAAAGGCAGGCGAACAGCTCCAGGTCCTCCATCGTCACATAACCGATGGTTCCTCCTGCGAAGCGCCCCTTTAAAATATCTCTGCGGGCTCTCCGGACGGAATTATAATCATAATCATCGAAATCCGTATGCAGAGGCAGGGTCGGAGGACTTCCCGGTTCACACCAGTAAATCGTAGGAACCGGCGACATATCCTTAAACAGAGCATCATAGCCGGACTTATCCACCGTCCGGGAGAGAAACTGACGTCTCATTCGAAGCTGAATGATATCTGAATGCTTCAATATAATTACCACCTTTGTAATCGAATTTTACCTTATATCCACGGTCCAAGGCAACCAGCTTATGCTCAGCCCTGTTACCCATTATAGGAAGCCCGGAAGCCTGTTTCTATCAGTATAGCAGAGTTAACCCGACAGCAGTATGTCATGTTGTCAGCTGTATGGATGCTTTTCATTTCCGGTTTATTATGGCGTTGTTGCTCTGTAGTTACCTGCGATCCCCTCTGCAATTCGCAGCAGCTCCTGTCTCAGCTCTAAGGGCTCCAGAACCATAGCCTTCTCACCAAAACCCAGAATCCAACCGATCAGAAACTCCTTATTTGTGAAACCACTCGTTAAGAGCAGGCTGCCATTCTCCGTCACCTGAAAGCTTTCAGGTCCATATTCGTCTATCAGGCGGTATTTCACGTCAGCATCAAACAGGATGGTTACCTGTATTCCATCGGAGAAATAATTATCCAGATCCTGCTTCTCCTCCGGTATAGCAGCAGGCACAAAGCTGATATCGGTAGCCGACAGCTCCCAGATTCGATTCAGCTTGAATAATCGGAAATCCTTCCGATCTCTGCAAACCCCAAACAGATACCAGGCAGACCAGCGGAAGGTAAGATAATAGGGCTCCACCTGACGAAGCTCCTCCCCCTTACTGCTGTAATATCGGAAGGTAACCACCTTATTGCTTCTGATTGCCTCCTTCAGCAGTGTAATCTTATCCGTAAGACCGCTTTTATAATGGGAGGACAGATCAATGATAATGCTGTCCCTTAAGGAAACCACACTGTCCTGCTTCACAAAGAATTTATTCAGCAGATGTTCGGAGCGGTTATCCTTCGATACACTATCTAATCCTTTTAGGCCTGCTGCCAGCGTCTGCAGCTCCTCCTGCGTAAGAATTGATTTGTCAACCCGATAACCGTCCGCAATCGTGATACCGCCATTCCCACCCTGGGTTGTTACGATCGGAATCCCCGCCATACACAGGTCCTCGATATCCCGGTTAATCGTGCGCCTGGATACCTCAAATTTCTCCGCCAGATATGGCGCGGTAACCTTATCCCTCTGTAACAATATCATTATAATTCCAATCAATCGATCGATCTTCATGTTCTCCCCCCGCAGCTTACAGTTCAGAAAAGCCCTCTCTCCGGTCCACAAGATAGCACAGCCTGCAAACCAGACCACAGCAGGATTTGCTCTCTGCGATCAGACGGATCTCTTTTGCCCCTTCCTCCGGATTAAGCTTGCTCATATCATTCAAATCCTTGTTTATTGATAATACAACCTCTTTCTTAGGGATTTCATCTCCCTGTTCTTAATAGCCTCCCCTTCCTTTACACAACCCGTTAGGAGCTCGGAATCAGGCTTATGACTCAGGAAATTCTTTGTGACGGAGGCATCACTATAGTTCGCATAGCAGTAGATACATCCATTCTTGCAGGTGTTATAGACACCGATATCAACACTACTGATACAGCCGCAGCCGGGACGCTGGTTTCTATCCTCCTTCGCTTCAATGGAGTAACCGCAGACCCGCTCCACCGTGTCTTTATCGATACAGTTCGCCGGAAGGATGCCATGCCTGCTTAAATCCAGCTTCTCACAGCAGGCCCTAAGCTCCAGTCCGTACCGTCTGCCCGTCTCAGACAATACCCCTGCCAGCTTCTGAATATCCTGCTCCGGAATATCCCTGGTCAAGTCATTCTTTATCTTGTGATAGAGGTCAACGAAGCTGATGGTGCATTGCTTTGTATAACCTTTCAGCTTATTGCACAGGATATCAAATTGCTCCGTATGATACTCCACATCCAAGCTGTTATTCAGGATGATCGGATCATAGCGCCACAATACTCTCTCGCTGCCAAGCCGGTCGGATAACCGTCGGAAGGTATTAAGAATTTCTTCCTTCTCTCGCAGATTACGTTCTATCTCCTTACCATAGGGTGTCAGTGTGAATTGAAAATAATACCGGTATCCCAGCTCCTCTATCAATGACAGCTTATCCAGCATCTCATGCGGATCCTTTGTCCAGAATACGATACAATCAATAACCTCAGGGGATAACAAAATCCTGCTTAGCTGGGCAAAGTTCATCGGATTCCGCACCAATACATACCCTTCCTTTAAGCGATTTGTAAACCACTCGGAATAGTACGCAGGGATATCTGTTCTTCTGGAAGCGGAAAGTATCATAGCTGTCACCTCAATTCTTGTTTTATGATTGCCGCTTCTCCTTTAGCGGACCATCACTTGCACTATTTCTTAAATATTACCAGATTTACGGAAATAAAACAAGTGTTCTGGTATGAAAAACCACCGACTCTAGGGCGGTCTCTCGGGTTCAAAATCTTCGCGCAAAAACCGCTGTTTTATCAGCGGTTTTGTAAGTAGCAATCGAGGTAACTGATTTGAACAGGTTCAGATCCTTCGCACAAAAAAACCGCTGTTTTATCAGCGGTTTTGTGTTTCTAAATCGAGGTGACAGGATTTGAACCTGCGGCCTCTACGTCCCTAACGTAGCGCTCTAGCCAAGCTGAGCCACACCTCGATATTCCGGTTCTCTCCCTATCCTGTGATAAAGAAAGAGCGGAAAGCTGTTGAGGGGAGTCGGACCCCCGACCTCTTCATTACCAATGAAGTGCTCTACCACTGAGCTACAACAGCAACTTAAATTGTCTCGTAAGAATTGATTATATCTCCCTAAGCACTTGATTAAGCTTTGTCTTTATCCTTGTCAATGCATTGTCGATTGTTTTAGGTTCTTTACCAAGTACTTCCGCAATCTGCACATATTTTAAATCCTGCATATACAAGCTTAGGACTTGCTTCTCTAGGTCGCTCAGGCGCCTTACAAGTTCATATTCTATCATACTGGTATTCTCTTTGTCAATAACCAATTCTTCAGGATTTGATATGTTTTTTGGATATATTATGTCAACCAGAGTTTCTTTTTCTTCATTATCGTTATTATCTCCATATACTGGTGTATATATAGAAATATATGTATTTAAAGGAAGATTCTTTTTCCGGTTGGAGGCTTTGATCGCGCTGTAAATCTGCCGGGAAATACACAGATCTGCAAAATTAAAAAATGAATTCTGCTTCTCCTGATCATAATCCCGGATTGCTTTATATAAGCCAATCATTCCCTCCTGAATCAAATCATCCTTATCTCCACCAATTAAGTATAAGGCTTTCGCCTTATTCCTTACCAGGTACTTATATTTCTCCAGAAGATAATCCATAGCGGGCAGGTCCCCCTCCTGTATCCTGTCAACAATTACTTCATCGGGTAAGGTATCATATTTTAAGATTTTGTTCATGGATTATACCTCCTATTTGCCCAAACACAGCCTCGCCTTGACTGCAGCCGGCTCCGGGGGACGCTTGTCCGGCCGGAGACTGCTCTACTGATTAGTTCATTCTCTGTCTTACAATTTCATATGCCATAACACCCATCGCTACGGAAGCATTCAGGGAATCTACCTTGCCATACATCGGAATCTTAGCAATAAAATCACATTTCTCCTTCACAAGCCTACCGACGCCTTCACCCTCGCTTCCTATGACAAGGCCGATGGGTCCCTTAAGGTTTAAGCGGTACATCAGCTCACCATCCATATCGGCGCATACAAACCAAAGGCCTTTCTCCTTCAGTTCCTCTATCGCTGTAGATAGATTGGTCACTTTCGCAACCGGCAAATAATTGATTGCTCCGGCAGAGGTCTTAGCCACTGTTGCCGTCAGTCCCACTGCACGACGTTTGGGTATAATAATACCATGGGCTCCGGCTTGATGGGCTGTCCGGATAATAGCACCCAGATTGTGCGGATCCTCAATATTATCAAGCAGTATGATGAAGGGTGGTTCGCCCTTCTCCTCTGCGGCCTTCAGGATATCTTCCACCTCAGCATACTCATAGGCTGCAGCATAGGCAATAACACCCTGGTGCTTTCCTGTCTGAGACAGCTGGTCCAGACGCTCCTTCTGCACATAGGATATAATCGCATCGGTCTTCTTCGCTTCCCTAACGATGGAAATCACCGGCCCATCCTTACAGCCGTCCAGAACAAATAATTTATCTATGGTCTTACCGGAGCGGAAAGCCTCCAGCACAGCATTACGTCCTTCTATTGTAAACTCTTCGTATCTCATCAAGCACCTGTCCTTCTATTCTTCTTTCTTATGTTCTTCCTTTATTATATCCCTATCCTTATGGAGTAATCTGGGTTAGGCTTTATTTCACAGCCTTTCCATATGTAATGCGGCTGCCTTACATCCGGTACATTTCTTCATAATACCTCTGGTAATCACCCCTGGTTACATGCTCCATCCACTCTTCATTCTTAAGATACCAGTCAATGGTCAGCTTTATACCCTTATGAAATGGTGTCTCCGGTTCCCAGCCAAGCTCCGCCTTGATCTTATCCGGTGCGATTGCATAACGGAAATCATGGCCTTTACGATCCTCGACATAGGTGATCAGATCATGGGAAACCTTCTTCCTTCTCTCATCTGATTCCGGAAGAAGCTCCAGAATGGTATCCAGAATCATGGTGACAATTTCAATATTTCTCTTCTCGTTGTGACCGCCGACATTATATACCTCGCCGATTGTTCCGTTCTCAGCCACAAGATCAATCGCCTTACAATGATCCTCAACATAGAGCCAATCCCTGACATTTCTTCCCGTTCCATACACCGGCAGATTCTTACCGGATAGCGCATTGTTTATCATCAGAGGTATCAGCTTCTCAGGGAATTGGAACGGTCCGTAGTTGTTGCTGCATCTGGTGATGTTTGCGGGGAAACGGAAGGTATCAACATAGGATTTTACAAGAAAATCTGCAGAGGCTTTACTAGCGGAATACGGGCTGTGGGGATCTAATGGTGTGGTCTCATAGAAATAACCCTCCTCTCCCTCTAAAGCTCCGTATACTTCATCCGTAGATACCTGGACATATTTCTTATCCGGCAGATAACCGTCCGCCGTCTCCCAGGCATTCTTGGCTGCAGTGATAAGATTTAAGGTTCCCAATACATTGGTATTAACAAACACCTCCGGATTCCGGATACTGCGGTCCACATGGCTCTCCGCAGCGAAGTGGATGACACGGTCAATCTCATTGGTTTCAAAAATATCAGCCACCGCTTCCTTATCCCTGATATCTACCCTGAGGAACTTATAGTTTGCTAATCCCTCAATACCTTTCAGGTTCTCCAGATTACCGGCATAGGTCAAGCAATCCACATTAATAATTTTGATTTCTTCTTTATACTTCTTTAACATATAAAGAATAAAGTTTGAACCTATAAAGCCGGCACCGCCGGTAACAAGATAAGTCTTCATAGTAATCCTCCATTTTTAGAATTGTTTCGGTCCTTCAGGGTGCTTCCCCTAAGCCGGTAAACAGTGCTCGGGCCGCAGACCGGTTCGTTCACATAGCTTGGGATCGCAACAAATTCTTTCCTATTGTATTTATCGGTAATCCTTCATATATTCCTCAAGAGCCTTTGTCCATTCCTTCATATAATATCCGTGGCGCTCCCTCAGTTCCTTATTCTCAAGCACGGAATACATCGGCCTCTGAACCATAGTTTTATATTCCGATGACGGAATGGGATCCACCTCTACCGGTTTTCCTGCCAGTAGAAAGATCTTCTTAGCAAATTCATACCAGCTGGTGCTTCCCTCGCAGGTAGCATGATAGATACCATAGCTGTCCGTCTCCATCAAAAACATGATTACCTTCGCCAGCTCCAAAGCACTGGTGGGGGTTCCGTACTGGTCAGCTACCACCCTGATCCTATTGCCTGCATCAGCTAGTCGAAGCATCGTCCTGACAAAATTCTTTCCTTCGCCATAAACCCAGGCAGTCCTCAGAATAAAAACCTTCGAGCTGATCTCTGCTACGAACTTCTCTCCTTCCAGCTTGGTTTTACCATAAACACTGATGGGATTCGTGGTATCTGATTCAATATAGGGCATGTCCGCCCGCCCATCGTACACATAGTCCGTTGAGACATGGATTAGTTTAGCCCCACATTTCTCTGCCGCCAGAGCCAGATACTTAGGTCCTAAGGCGTTGATCCGATATGCCTTGTCCTGCTCGCTCTCACACAGCTCCACCGCCGTCATTGCGGCACAATTGATGATAATATCAGGATCAAAGCCGGAGATTGCCTCCTGTACTGCGGTTTCGTCCGTTATATCCAGGGCTTGTACCTCCCCGTCCGGCGAGCTGGAAGCATCCGTCCTGCAGATCCGGTAATCCTTGAGCCCCGACATAAGCCGATTTAATGCCAGCCCCAGCTGTCCAGAGGCTCCTGTAATAAAGATACGCTCCATCTTCTTCTCCTTCAACTGCTAATTTAACAATCAAATCTCATTCCGCTCTCTCTGAGGGAAGGATACTTCTTATCCTTCTCCGACAGCACCGGCAGAGTTCCGTACTCAAGCGGCCATTCTATACCGAGCTCCGGATCATTCCAAAGGATACCTCCCTCGTCCTCCGGATGGTAGAAATCCGTACACAGATATGAAAATACTACTTCCTCGGATAATACCAGGAAGCCGTGGGCAAATCCTTCCGGAACATATAGCATCCTCTTATTCTCCTCCGATAGGATAAAACCGCACCACTGTCCGTAGGTCGGGGAGCTGCTCCGCAGATCCACCACCACATCATATATCTCACCCTTTAAGACTCGTACCAGCTTGGCTTGCGGATGCTCCTTCTGAAAATGCAGTCCTCGCAGCACATTTTTCTTCGACATGGACTGGTTATGCTGCACGAAGCTTCTGTTAATTCCGGCTTCTTTAAAGTCCTCCTGATGATAGGTCTCCATAAAATATCCCCGCTCATCGCCGAACACCTTCGGTTCAACAAGAAATACGCCTTTAAGCTTCTGCTCTTCAAATTTAAAATTACCCATATATGTACTCCTTACAGTCCGTTTGCGACATCAAACAAATATTTACCATATTCGGTCATCTTCATGGACTCAGCCAGAAGTAACAGCTGATCCCTGCTAATAAAGCCCTGCTTATAGGCGATTTCCTCCAGGCAGGAGATATAGAGTCCCTGTCTCTTCTGGATGGAAGCAACGAAGTTGGAGGCTTCCAGCAGAGCATCCTGATTACCGGTATCCAACCAGGCCATTCCGCGACCCAGCAGCTCCACCTTCAGAGCACCTTTACGCAAATATGCATTATTTACCTCCGTTATCTCCAGCTCACCACGGGCAGAAGGCTGAATGCTCTTCGCAATACGGATGACCTCGTTATCATAGAAGTATAAACCCGGTACAGCATAATTTGATTTCGGCTCCTTCGGCTTCTCCTCGATCAGAGTTGCAGTACCATTCTCATCAAAGGAAACCACGCCATACGCTGTCGGATCCTTAACATAATACCCAAAGATCGTAGCTCCGGTCTCCCGCTCTGCAGCACTTCTTAAGATTCCGGTCAAGCCCTTACCATAAAATACATTATCACCAAGAACCAGGGCAACCCTGTCCTTGCCGATAAACTCCTCACCGATAATAAAGGCCTCTGCAAGCCCCTTTGGTGCATTTTGGACCTGATAGGAAATTGACAGTCCCAGATGGCTGCCGTCTCCGAATAATTCACGGAACACTACGATGTCCCTCGGCGTTGAGATAATCAGTATCTCTCTTATCCCAGCCAACATCAATGCGGACATCGGATAATAAATCATCGGCTTGTCATATACCGGCAGAATCTGCTTCGATATTGCCTTAGTAATCGGATACAACCTTGTCCCAAGTCCTCCCGCCAAAATAATACCCTTCATAACGTATTCTCCTCTTCTTATCAGAATTATTTCAATATCAATCTTATGTATTTTTGCCGATCTCATGGTCAGCAGGTAGCATATATGCTGCCGGATACGGAGTAATCCTATGGAAATAGAACATATATAGTATAAACAATCCCATTTTAAATTACAATCAAAATAATAGGATTATGGCTCCCGCGCATCAGGCAAACACCATAATCCTATCGTAATTTCCAATGAAAAAACGTGTCTGACTGCTAACTGATCATACCGCCCAGCATTCCGCTCAGGCTGCTTATGATGAATACCGAAAAGAAGCTGCCTAGGGGCAGCGGACTTACCCGGTTCATAAACAGTGATATCAGCATCAATATCACAAAATAGAATACGCCCATCAGTAATCCCCATAGGAATTTCTTCTGCTCTACCTTTTTACCCATATAAAATCCTCCGGTAAAGGCAGAAACGATATAAACGAAGTTTATACCCCCGCTGATTACCGTGCCGGACAAATCGAGCTTCAACATGAGGAATGACAGTATCAGTAATACAACCGCGGTAACGATATAAGAAAATAATAATCCTTTCAGCAAATATATCATTTTAGTATTTTGACGGAATGTCCTATCCATTTGACACCTCCAGTTCGCTTATACTAATATATATATTTTGGTATTACCTAAAATATGCGTTAGCTTGACAAGTTTGTCTTATTTTTAAACGACTTATTATTGTACAAAAACAGAATAATTTCCATAATACTATTCTTTTCATAGCCCGTCCACAGAATATTTACCTCCGGCATTCCATAAAATCCATTCATCATAGCTAACAGGATTGGCAGCTACGGGAGCCTGTATATCTGCTGTTCCCCGGTTCAGCTCTATCTGCCTCATAATAGCATAAAAGGAGCCGAACACCAGTCCGGCTGCCAGCAGAACCACTACTACTATCTTTACGAATAAGCGGTTGCTTCTCCTTCCCCGTCTTCGGTAAGAACGTTGATAATCGATATACATATCCCTTCTCATGTATCGTACCGCCTTTTT
>JAEYQV010000076.1 GCA_023409835.1 Bacillota bacterium | reverse complement strand
CTGGTGGGCTGCTATTTACTGTATCTAAAGTATCAGAATTGTACGTTTCCGATAATGAATTACTATCTGGGAACAATGGCGGGAGCAATCTTTCTCGGAGGGATGGGCTTATGTGCCTACAGCATCTTTGATCAGATCGCCATAGCTTATATGCTTCCAATCATGTATTATATAATGGCTCTCGGTGGCGGGAGGAAGCTGTTGAAGAATTTCTATCCATTTTCCATGCGGATGGGCAGCTACTCGGAGAAAGTCTTCCTTGCCATTACCGGAATAATTCTGATTGCTGTCGGTATCAGCTATCCATATATAGCGAAGAGATATTTCCCGAAGCTGTCCTGGCGGTTCGGAAGACAAAAGGTATGACTTGATAATTCCTTCGATGTATTATAGAATGCAAATGAAAGAACTACCATTTGCCTAAGTAAATTAAATTAATTTACAGGAGAAAACCATGCTTAATTTACTCTATGTAGGAATCGGTGGTTTTATCGGAACCTGCCTAAGATACCTGATCTCGGTTAATTCACCAAAGCTGTTCGGTACCACACTTCCTTATGGAACCTTAATCGTAAATACTATGGGAGGACTGCTGATCGGTTTTATTATGGAGCTCAGCAAATCTTCGGATATGATCTCACCGAACCTGAAGCTGTTTCTGACGACCGGACTCATGGGAGGGCTGACGACCTTCTCTACCTTCAGCCTGGAGACGATGAATTATTTAAGCAGCGGTGATTATCTGCTGGGTGCCGCCAATACCGGGCTCAACCTTATTTTAAGCTTTGGAGGAGTGGCTCTCGGGAAACTGGCAGCACATTTATTATAAATTCAAGGTATGATAAGAGAGCATAGACATGATCACAGATCAATATGATAGAGTAGAAAGTACCAGGAAGGTAGCATAAAAGCAACATAAAAGTAAAGTAGAAGCAACATAAAAGCAAATAAAAGCAACATTATGAGGGGGAAATATTTTGAAGGAACAACTAACAATCAGCGCATTATTAGATTTAAAGGAAACCATCGCGGCAGAGATTTTTGAGGGATGCACCTATCCCTGGGAAGTACTTGGAAAGATTAAGGATGCAATCCTTGCGCTCGGAGCATCACTTCCGACGGAGGAATATGATAAGGTTGGTGAGAATGTCTGGATTGCGAAGTCGGCAACGGTTGCACCGACAGCCTCCATTAATGGCCCGGCCATCATCGGTAAGGGTGCAGAGGTTCGTCACTGTGCTTATATCCGCGGTAATGCCGTCGTCGGAGAGGGTGCAGTGGTTGGCAATTCTACTGAGCTAAAGAATGTAATCCTGTTCAATAAGGTTCAGGTACCTCATTATAATTATGTCGGGGACTCCATCTTAGGTTACAAGGCACATATGGGCGCCGGCTCCATCACCTCCAATGTTAAGTCCGATAAGACCTTGGTAGAGGTAAATACCGGAGAGGAGAGGATAGCAACAGGCCTCAAGAAGTTTGGTGCAATCCTTGGGGACAATGTCGAGGTAGGCTGCAACAGTGTACTAAATCCCGGCTCCGTCATCGGCAGGAATTCGAATATCTACCCGTTATCCAGTGTCAGAGGATATATACCTGAGAATAGCATCTATAAGAAGGCAGGAGAAGTTATCCATAAAAAGTAAAACCACTACAGTATGTTAGCAGGAGATATTGCCGACATACTGTTCTTATGTATGAAACGATATAACTGATGTTAGCTGCTATGAAACTAAGGGCACGAAAATTACATATATCGTAAGATAAATTGGAACGTAATAGTCTTTTTCATAGTTTCTGTAAATTTTCTAAAATACCTATGGACTTAATGCATCTTTTATGCGAAAATATGTTAAGTAAATAACAGACATATGCTATTCTATGTATATTGAAAGGAGTTTCAACAACATGATCTATTCACATGAGGTAAAAATGATGTGTCCTGTTACCCAGGGAGTACACCATGGCGCAGCACCGATTCCGGAAGAAGCTAAATGGGTAAAAGCAAAGGAAGTATCTGATATCTCCGGTTTAACTCACGGCATCGGCTGGTGTGCACCACAACAGGGTACCTGTAAATTAACCTTAAACGTTAAAGAGGGTATTATTCAGGAAGCACTGGTTGAAACCATCGGATGCTCCGGTATGACTCATTCTGCAGCGATGGCATCGGAGATTTTACCGGGCCTTACAATTCTTGAAGCATTAAATACCGACCTGGTATGTGACGCGATTAATACAGCAATGAGGGAGCTGTTCCTTCAGATCGCTTATGGCAGAACACAGAGTGCTTTCTCTGAAGACGGACTTCCGATCGGAGCCGGCTTAGAGGATTTAGGAAAAGGTCTCCGCAGCCAGGTAGGAACCATGTACGGTACTCTTGCTAAGGGTCCCCGCTATCTGGAAATGACCGATGGTTATGTTACAGGTGTTGCACTGGATGAAAACAGCGAGATCATCGGTTATCAGTTCGTTAACTTCGGTAAGATGATGGACTTCATCAAAAAGGGTGAAGATGCCAATACAGCATTTGAGAAATCCAAGGGCCAGTACGGTCGCGTTGCTGATGCTGTTAAAATCATTGACCCGAGACACGAATAGTGAAGGAGGATACATACAATGGCTTTATTTGAATCATATGAGAGAAGAATTAACCAGATTAACGCTGCATTGAACAGCTACGGTATCGCTTCTATCGAAGAAGCAGAGAAGATCACAAAGGATGCCGGTCTGGATGTATATAACATGGTTAAGGGAATTCAGCCCATTTGCTTTGAAAATGCCTGCTGGGCATACACTGTAGGCGCAGCCATCGCAATCAAGAAGGGTGCTAGAAGAGCAGCAGATGCTGCAGCAGCTATCGGTGAAGGCTTACAGTCTTTCTGTATTCCCGGTTCCGTTGCTGATCAGAGAAAGGTTGGTTTAGGACATGGTAACCTCGGTAAGATGTTACTTGAAGAATCCACCGACTGCTTCTGCTTCTTAGCAGGTCATGAGTCCTTCGCAGCAGCTGAGGGTGCAATCGGTATCGCACAGTCTGCGAACAAGGTTAGACAGAAGCCCTTAAGAGTAATCTTAAACGGACTTGGTAAGGATGCAGCTCAGATCATCTCCCGTATCAACGGCTTTACCCATGTAGAGACAGAGATGGATTATTACACCGGTGAGGTGAAGGAAGTATTCCGCAAGTCCTACTCCAATGGACCTAGAGCAGCCGTAAACTGCTATGGTGCAAATGACGTAACAGAAGGTGTTGCAATCATGCACAAGGAAGGTGTAGACGTTTCCATCACCGGTAACTCCACCAACCCGACCAGATTCCAGCATCCCGTTGCAGGTACCTATAAGAAAGAATGTGTGGATCTGGGCAAGAAGTACTTCTCCGTTGCTTCCGGCGGTGGCACAGGAAGAACACTTCACCCGGATAATATGGCAGCAGGTCCTGCTTCCTACGGTATGACCGATACCATGGGAAGAATGCATTCAGATGCACAGTTCGCAGGTTCCTCCTCCGTTCCGGCACACGTTGAAATGATGGGTCTGATCGGTGCAGGTAACAACCCGATGGTAGGTATGACGGTTGCAGTTGCTGTTGCAATTCAGGAAGCAGCCGATAGCGGTAAGTTCTAAAAAATAAAAACAAACAAAGGGGAAAAGCGACTTGCTTTTCCCTTTTTAAAACATTATTTTCTAAGGTATCACACAATTTATATCATAATTTCATAATATGGACAAAAATAACATAATTGACTCGACATAACGTGTTTATAGATGAAAGCAGGGACAGCGATGGCGGCATTATTTAGTAAGCAGACACACGGCAGGAACAGAGGAAGCGCTTCTGAGAAGAGAAACGTTATTATATTTAAAAAAGTATATAAGGAGGCGCTAACGATTGCTTTGGTGTATATGGGCTTTAGCATGTTATGGACTCTGCTATCGGACAGAATACTTCGAATTTTTGCAAAGAATTGTGTGACCTATCGGGAATATCAGTCCATTAAGGGATGGCTTTATATACTCGTTACAGCCATCCTGATTTATTTTCTGATTCATAACAGATTGAAGCAGATCCAGGTGGAATTTATCAGGACTGAGAATGCCTATGCACAGCTGCGTAAGGTGCATGAAGAGATGCTAAGCCTGGAAGCAGAGCTTGTATTCCAAAAAAACCTCAATGAGAGCATCATCCTTGATGCACCGGTTATCATCATTACCTGGAATGAGGACAAGACCATATCTAATATCAACCCCTTCGGGCAAAGGCGTCTGGGTTACTTGAAGGAGGATATACAAGCCGGGTTATGCTGGGAGGGCGTGATTCCACCGGAAAATCATAGGGAAGCAAGGTATTTCTTTGATATATTGGGATTGGAAAATCAACTGATCAATTATGAAATCCCTGTCCTGTCCAAGGAGGGTAAATGTATCAATGTTTTATGGTGCTCTGAACGGCTTGTTTCCAGAGTTGATCAGATGAAGAACACCTATGTTTCAATCGGTACGGATATTGATGAGAGAAAACGTTATGAGGATAGAATCCGATATTTAGCGCTTTATGATTCCCTAACCGGCCTGCCCAATCGTGCCATGTTTGAGAATGAGATCAACAAACATTTGGAGATTGAGAATAATAGATTTGTCATAGCCTATTTCGATATTGATAATTTTAAGTACATCAATGATACGATGGGACATCATGTGGGAGATCTGTTCCTTCAATACCTGTCAAATTGCTTAAAGGAAGAGATTAAGGAACCTGACTACGTGGCCAGGATGGGTGGTGATGAATTTGCTATCCTATATTACAGAGAAGGAAAAACCACCATTTTGCAACGGCTGGAGACGATTATTAACAGCATCAGCAAGACCTGGACGATTGAAAATAATCAATTCTACATTACGATGAGTATCGGGGTTGTCAGTTACCCGGAGCACGGAGACAGTATCTCTGCGCTTCTAAAGAATGCGGATATTGCGATGTTTGAAGCGAAAAGAGGCGGAAAGAACAGAGTATTCATCTATGAAGAGGAGATTCAGAAGCATAACAACTGGCATATCAAAATGATTAACATGCTGCAGAGTTCTATTGAGAAGGAACAGTTCATGTTGGTTTATCAGCCGCAGTTTAGTTTGGAAACCGGCAGGATAACAGGTGTGGAGGCTCTCGTTCGCTGGAACCATCCGACTGAGGGGGTCATTTCCCCGGTCGTATTCATACCGCTGGCAGAACAGACAGGTCAGATCAACTGTCTGGAACGCTGGATAATTAAAAAAGCTCTGGAGCAGAAAGCAGAATGGGAGCAACAGGGATATAAAGATCTTTTACTATCTGTAAATCTCTCTACGAAAACCCTGACCAATAAGCTTAATTTTAACGAGCTGGAGAAAATATTTACGGACAGCTGTGTGGATTATTCGAATATCATAGTTGAAATAACGGAGACAGCAGGTATTTCTGAGGTTGATATCGTGATTGATCATCTGGAGCGGCTAAAGAAGCTTGGGCTTCGGATTGCATTGGATGATTTCGGTACAGGCTACTCATCCCTGAATTATCTGAAAAAGTTCCCCATTGATATTGTTAAGCTCGATCGAAGCTTCATTAACTCAATCGCGGAAGAGGGAATTGATACCTTGTTGATCAAGAATATTCTGGCCCTGGCGCATGATCTCCGGTATGAGGTTGTGGCTGAAGGGATTGAAATGAAGGAACAGCTGGATTATCTCAGAAGCTTCGCATGTGAAGCAGGACAGGGCTTCCTCTTCAGCAAGCCCCTCCCGAAGGAGAAGGTACAGAAGCT
This sequence comes from Bacillota bacterium, assembly GCA_023409835.1. Classification (GTDB taxonomy): domain Bacteria; phylum Bacillota; class Clostridia; order Lachnospirales; family Lachnospiraceae; genus Mobilitalea. The sequence continues at coordinate 7,082 of JAEYQV010000076.1, read as the reverse complement.
TCTTCAGGAGAATTATACCTATCCAATCAATTAGTATATAATCAGGCAGCGATAGCCGCCTGTCATAATAAGGATGCATCTTGTTTATATCCCGATGAAGTTAATCGTGGGAGAGACCGGATGCATCCAATTTATTCGGTAAACTGCCAAAGGAAGACAATCCGTCAGCAGTTGGCTGCTACAGGAATCAATCCGTTTGCGGTTGGTGCCACAGGAATCAATCCGTTAGCAGTTGGCTGCCACAGAATCAATCCGTCAGCAGTTGGCTGCTACAGGAATCAATCCGTTTGCGGTTGGTTTCTACAGGCAGACAAACCGGTTACATATAGGAATCGTTATTTTCTTGTTAAGGCTTCCTCCTGATCAGCTTCCTTTACGATATCATCCAGAACATTAATCAGATCGTGGATCGTATAGAGCTGTACGTTTCGTTCCAGGATTGCATTTTTTAGATCAATGGAGAGCGTTTCGAATTTTTCCTTGATCTCCGGAGCAACATATGACATATTAACCTCCCTTCTGCCGTTAACCGGCTCAACGACCGGGTAAACGTACTCTATCGTATAGCTTCCGGTTGTCACATTTTGTACAACCGATACTTCAAGAATAGCTTATCCAAAAGGGATAAATATATGTATTTGCCAAAACAATCAGTTTATACTTATGAAGCTACGGTGTCCTCTGAGGTACGGGGAAAGATATAATGATGCTGGATATAATAGCTGAAGAAGAACAGGATAGCCTCTGTCAGTAATTTACTGATGAATAACAGTAATCCGAGAGTTTCATGGAATAAGGATAGCAGAAGGTAATTGTTGAGCAGGATTACCCCGGCAAGCAGATAATATTTTATTAGGGTGATGGTTAGATTACCGTGATTCGAACGGAATACGATATTACGGTTCAGCAGATAATTGCATAAGGAACTGATCACCCTGGCAGAAATCACAGATAGGAGTAAATTCTTCGTCAGCCATTGAAACAGGAGCAACAGCGCAAAATCCAATATTCCGCAGGAGGCGGAGGAAAGTGCGAATTTTACAATAGGCAGATATATACGGATGGAATCCCTGATCGGATGAAAGTGGGAGCTCTCATTCTTATTTTCATAGATTGTCTCAATCGGAATACAGAGGAATCGAAAGCCAGCCTTCTTTGCACCAAGAAGCTGGTTCATCTCATATTCATAACGGTTGCCGGGCAGCTTAATCAGCCAGGGAAGCATCTCGACAGAGAAACCCCGTAGTCCGGTCTGAGTATCTGACACCCGGCTTCCGGATACCAGTGTGAATACCCTGCGGGTCAGGGCATTACCGAACCTGCTGCGGAAGGGAACCTCACCGATAAATTTACGGCAGCCCATCAGGATTACACCTGGGTGGAGGGAAAGCTCCTCAGCCAGACGCTTGATATCCTTCCAGGCATGCTGACCGTCACAATCTGCACATACCATGCCTTCCTTAGAGTTGTTTTCATGTAAATAAACGAAGGCAGTCCGAAGTGCGGCACCCTTCCCTCTGTTTTCCTTATGAATCAGAACAGTGCAGCCTGCCTGTACCGCCTGATCAAAGATAGGTCTGCAGCTTTCGGGGCTACCGTCATCTACCAGAAGAATTTCATAATCACTGTCTGCCCTGATCTCTCCGATCAGCTTTAACAGACGGTAATCCGGGCCATAAGCCGGAATAATGATTGTCATTAGGGTGCCTCCAATTCTACCGGTGAAGGATATCCGGTTCATCCGCTATGATAGGAATAGGTTACCAGTAATTTGTGTAAATTATGTTAACAAAAATAGATTTTTATGTGTTTTTATTCCTGAAATACCCATTCCTAATAAAGATTAAGTGAATATGTGATCACCTGATGATATAGAGAAGGCTGTCCCGGGTGAAGTGCACCGCCTGATTCATTCACCAGGGTTACTGGCGCATCAATTTAGGGGTGTACTTCGCCCGGAACAGCCTTATTTAAGTTTCGAAACTATAAGATAAGTGTCTGCAGGATGGAACCGTTTTATACGAACCGTGTCATGATAATGATGATTGGCGCAGTTTATGCAAACGGATTCTCTGTCTTGTATAACATACCCTTCGGTTGATTGAAGCCGATGTCATCAACACCAAGATATTTGAATACCTCGTATAAGGACTTTCCGAAGTGACCGAAGGCAACGGCACCATGGTGAGGATAGTTCTTCTCCACCAATACATGACGGTAGAAACGGCCCATTTCAGAAATTGCAAATATACCGATACCTCCGAAGGAGCGTGTCGCAACGGGGAGCACCTCGCCCTCAGCCACATAGGCCTTAAGCTGTGCATCCGCTGTGCTCTGCAGACGGAAGAAAGTAATCTCACCGGGAGCGATATCGCCCTCTAAGGTACCTCTGGTGATGTTGGGCTCCTGGTTCGGCTCTAAGGCTCTTGCCATGATCTTCTGGTTCTTCATGGAGAAGTTGCTTAACTTGCAGGCAGCTGTGTTGCCGCAGTGGAAGCCCATGAAGGTATCCTTAATGTCATAGCTGTATTTGCCTTTAATCTCGGACTGATACATATCAGCCGGTACGGTGTTATTAATATCAAGAAGAGTTACCACATCAGCGCTTACGCAGGTTCCGATATACTCGCTTAAGGTACCGTAGATATCAACCTCACAGGATACGGGAATTCCCATTGCAGTCAGGCGGCTGTTCACATAGCAGGGAACGAAGCCAAATTGTGTCTGGAAGGAAGGCCAGCACTTGTTAGCGAAGGCAATGAACTTTCTGGAGCCTCGGTGAGCTTCAGCCCAATCGAGCAATGTCAACTCATACTGAGCCAGTTTAGGAAGGATACCGGGCATCTTGTTACCTGCTCCGAGCTCCTTCTCCATGCTTGCGATAACCTCGGGAATACGGGGATCTCCTGCATGAGCATGGAAGGCTGCATACAGATCCAGCTCGGAGTTCTCCTCGATCTCAACACCTACATTGTACAGCTGTTTGATCGGGGCGTTACAAGCAAGGAAATCCTGAGGACGGGGTCCGAAGGAAATGATCTTCAGGTTATTCAGACCGACAATTGTTCTGGCGATCGGTGCAAATTCGGCAATCATGGCTGCAACCTCTGCAGCGTTGCCGACCGGATATTCCGGTATGTATGCTTTAATTCCCCTGAGCTTTAAGTTATAGCTGGCATTCAGCATACCACAGTAAGCATCGCCTCTGCCATCCAGCAGGTCATCGCCGGATTCCTCCGCTGCAGCAACATACATGGCAGGACCGTCAAAGTATTTTGCAATCAGGGTCTCGGGAGTTTCAGGACCGAAGTTGCCAAGGTAAACCACCAGAGCATTGCAGCCTGCCTTCTTCACTTCCTCCAAAGCCTTCAGCATATGAACTTCATTTTCCACTGTGGTGGGGCACTCATAGAGCTTTCCGTATTTCTTGTAAGCCTTAACAACGGCTTTTCTTCTGCTTTCAGATAACTGCATAGGGAAGCAGTCTCTGCTGACAGCTACGATACCGATTTTTAATTCAGGTATGTTATTCATTTCCAATCCTCCTGTAATAGGTAATAAACAAATAGCGATGAATGTTATAGCTTTATTATATTTTGAAAGCTTTGTTTAGTCAATGAATTTAGTGAAAATGTTTTATTATTTAACTTGTGATGGATTTACGGATGTTATATAATATGCATACACAATGAATAGTTATGAAATAGCAGCCAGGCTTCGGAGAAATGCGGCAATTTACGTGAAGGGATATGTATTATGAGAATAAAAGACTACTTAAAGGATAACAGATTGGTGATGGATGGTTCTATGGGAACCTATTATTCCAATCTGGTAAATCAGCCGGGGGCCTTTTCGGAAAGAGCGAATCTAACTTCGCCGGATACCATTAAACAGATACATAGGGACTACCTTGCGGCAGGAGCCAGATTACTGCGTACGAATACCTTTGCTGCCAGCCGGGCTGTATTGCAGATAGAGGAGGAGGCACAGCGCTGCCTCGTGGAAGCTGCTTGCAAGATAGCGAAGGAAGCGGTTGCAGAGGCTATGGCTGAGGGAGCCGAAGCGAATACGGCTGAGGGCAAAGCCACGAATTCTGAGAAGAGTAAAGCAATATGGATTCTCGGCGATATCGGACCAATTCCGGAGGATGCCGGTACGGAGGAGTCGGAGGTATTTGAGGAGTATAAGACTCTCTGCGATATCTTTCTGGCAGAAGGTCTGGACGGAATTCATTTTGAGACCTTTTCAAGCCTGAAATACATTGAGAAACTGGTGCCATATATTAAGAGTATCAATTCAGATATGTTCATTCTGGCAAGCTTTTCGTTGAATAAGAACGGGTATACCGCTGCCGGAATCAGCGCCGGCAGACTGATGGAGAAGCTTGCGGCAGTGGAGGGAATTGATGCCTGCGGCTTCAACTGCGGAGTTGGTTCCGGACATATGCTCCAGCTTCTGAGGAAGGTATCCTTCCCGGCAGACAAGTGGAGCTATGCGGCTCCCAATGCAGGCTATCCGGAGCAGATGCAGAACCGCATGATTTTTATGGATAATGAGGCCTATTTTGCTGAGAATATGAAGAAGCTTGCCGAGCTGGGGATTGATATGCTTGGAGGCTGCTGCGGGACAACACCGGAATATATCCGCAAAATGGTAGAGGGTACCCGTACCGCGAGAGAACGGAACCTTAAGCTTCAGATGAATAATAGCTCCACCAGGGAAGAGCTGCCGGAGGAGAATAACGAATTCTGTAATCTTCTGAACAGGGGAAAGAAGGTCATTGCAGTGGAGCTTGATCCTCCTTATGATGCCAATGTGGATCATATTATGGAATGCGCTCACTCTTTAAAATCAAGCGGAGTGGACATCATTACCTTTGCGGATTCTCCGATGGGAAGAAGCCGTGTGGATTCCATCCTGATGAGTATTCGGATTGCAGAAGAGACGGGAGTGAAGGTCATGCCCCATGTCTGCTGCAGAGACAGGAACATGATCTCGATACGGGCGACTCTTCTGGGCGCTTATATTCATGGGATTCGGAATTTGTTAATCGTAACAGGGGACCCGGTACCGGGAGAAAGCAGAGTATCCACAACCGGAGTATTTGATTATAACTCCATTCGTTTGATGGAATACGTGAAGGAGATGAATGTTGAGCATTTTCCGAAGGAGCCGATCGGTTACGGGGGAGCCTTGAATTACAACAGAGGTTCTCTGGAGGGTGTGGTAAAGCGGATGAAGCAGAAGCTTGCGGCGGGAGCAAGGTACTTCCTGACTCAGCCTGTCTTCTCTAAGGAGGATGCCGAGCGGCTGCGGGAAATCAAAAAACAGACCGGTGCGAAGCTCTTATACGGGATTATGCCCCTTGTCAGCTACCGAAATGCCTGTTTTATTAAAAATGAGATCACCGGTATCCATGTCCCGGATGAGATTGTAGCCAGGTATCGTCCGGAGATGACCAGAGAGGAAGCGGAGTTGATCGGAGCTGAGATAGCAAATGAGATGATTGCTATGACAAAGGACTATGCTGACGGGTATTACTTCATGCTTCCGTTTAACCGTGTCAGCCTGATGAATAAGATAAAGGTATAGTGGGATAAGATTACAAATGATAAAGCGATAGTGACGGCGCGGCAATATGGAGATCCTTAACCTAAGCTGCAAAAATCAGTCAAGAGGAGAGAATGATGAGAAAGAGCATATTAATTATCGTGATCGGAATTATATTATTAGCTATTGATATCCAGATACCGATGGGGAAGGCATATCCCCAGATGATGAAGGCAGAGGATCTGGGGCAGGTTTTTCAGGGTAAGGTAATCAATCATTTTATCGGTACACGCCCATCCATCGATGTCGTCCCCGATCTGCTTGGTTTTGTCCTGATTTTTATCGGATGTATGTTCTTGGTGAAAGAGAGTAAGCGATTCATCCTGGCGATGCTGCTGGTGCCTGTGGCGGTCTACCTGCAGATTATGACTCCCCGGCTGGCCTATCATTTTCAGGCGGGAGACCTGTATCTGAAAGCAGCAGGTTATCATTTGCTGACCGTAGCGGTAGAGATAGCGGTGGAATTCTTTGTCATCCACGGTATCGTCCATATGACCAACTGCATACAGAACAAATGGAATAACAATGAGCTGCTGGCAGGCTGGATTATTGCCATGATGAGTAAGGGACTGCTGGTAGGAATTGATTTCTTCTTCGGTCAGAAGGTCTTCTACTATATCTATTCCCTGATTATGATTGCGGCAACCTTCGTATATATCAACCGTTTATATGTTACAACCAAATTCAAGCTGGAGGTAAAGGAATGACAAGGCAGGAATTCGAAGCCCTAACGATATCGAAGATTCTTATTCTGGACGGAGCAACCGGCAGCAATCTTCAGAAACGAGGTATGCCGGCGGGGGTATGCCCGGAAAAATGGATGCTGGAGAATAGGGAGACAGTGATTGAACTTCAGAGAGAATTTCTGGAGTCCGGTACTGATATTCTCTTTGCTCCGACCTTTACGGCTAACCGCATCAAGCTAAGAGAATACGGCATGGAGAGCGGTCTGGAGAAGATCAACCGGGAGCTGGTCGGTATCAGTCGGGCAGCTGTTAAGAGCTATCAGGATAAGACCGGTAATAGGAGAAGGGTCTATATCGCCGCGGATATCACGATGACCGGAGAACAGGTGGAACCGGTCGGAAGACTTCCCTTTGAAGAGTTGGTCCGGGTATATCAGGAACAGATGAGAATTCTCATCTCGGAGGGGGTCGATCTGTTTGTGATAGAGACCATGATGAGCCTGCAGGAATGCAGAGCGGCGCTGTTGGCAGCGAAGGAGCTCTGTGATTTGCCGGTTATGATTTCCTTAACCTTCAAGGAGGGAGGAAGGACCTTCTACGGTACGGACCCCAGAACTGCTGTCACCGTTTTGCAGAGTATGGGTGCTGTGGCAGTCGGAGTAAACTGCTCTACCGGTCCGGATCAGCTGCACGAGATTATCCGGGAAATGAAGCAGTATGCCTATGTTCCGATTCTTGCAAAACCGAATGCGGGAATTCCGAAGCTTATTGATGAACAGACGGTAT
>JAEYQV010000071.1 GCA_023409835.1 Bacillota bacterium | reverse complement strand
TTAAAAATTCTTCTGATATAATATGTTCCATCTCTTTTCCTCCGTATGATCAGGTTAATAAAATAGGTTATCTATATTCTTGTCTGTATTTTGTTTCTTAAACCGCCTTACAGGTACTTTCCCGACTGAAACCCTCCGACGGAACGAACAATTTCATGGACTTGTAATTGCATACAATCAATTACAATATGTTGTGCTTCTATTATACATATATACAACATGTATGTCAATCCATTCTTTTAATTGAATTTCATATATTTGTCTATCTACTCTGTACTATCCCTATAACCTGATAAAATAATAAACTGTATCCTATTACATAATCAAGGCAATCCGATATTTCACGTCCTATGTATGTACAGGTGATACGGCATTTTATATCTTTCTTCGTACAAAAGAAGAGATAAGCTCCGGAATGCTCCCTGAGCTTATCTCTCCTTTTTCTTATATTACATCCCAGCTTTGGATGATCGGCAATCTTTTGTCAGACTCGGGACCTCCGGTTCTAAAGGCTGCTTCCTATATTAGCTGCATGCCTTACCAGTTGTATCCGTAGTAATCCTGATAGAGGTTAACCAAATCAATAAATTCTGAGCGATAACCCTCTGTGTCCTCCCCAAGCCCTTGCTCCGCCAGCCCAAGGACGGTGTCCACCGCAGCAGTCCCCTGGTATTGAGATCCCCTTAAAATCATTCCGAATTCCGCAACAGCGGCGGCAAAATAGAAATCCTCCGACAGCTTCACTCCCTTAACCGGTGTGTTACTAAAGGTTACTACCTGACGGAGCTCATTGCTGATCTCAGCCTTCGGTTCCTTATAGCGCAGACGAATCTCTGTTATCTCATTCCGGTATTCCGGATTCGGGATGGAAGTCTGGTACTTAAGCTCCTCCCCTGCCTTGGGGTCGGTTCTGGGTGTAATCTCATAGATTGCGGTTACGCTATGCCCCGCACCCAGCTCTCCGGCATCGACTGCATCGTTTTTAAAATCCTGATTCTCCAACGCCCGGTTCTCATATCCGATCAGGCGGTATGCTTCCACGGAGTATGGATTAAATTCCAGCTGGATCTTAACATCCTTAGCAATGGTCAGCAGAGTACCTGACATCTCATCCACCAGAACCTTCCTGGCCTCCTTCGGAGAATCAATATAAGAATAGTTCCCATTTCCTTTGTCTGCCAGAAGCTCCATTCTGTTATCCTTGAGATTTCCCGTGCCAAAGCCCATGACACTTAGATAGATTCCGCTATCCCGCTTCTCCTCGATGATACGTTCCAGAGCGTCCAGGGAGGAGGGACCAACATTAAAATCTCCGTCCGTCGCCAAGATGACCCGGTTATTTCCGTTTCTGATCAAGTTCTCTTCTGCCAGAGAATACGCCAGCTCAATACCACTGGCCCCTGCTGTGGAGCCGCTTGCTGTCAGGCTGTAGATCTTATCCAGAATCAACTCTTTCTCAGAGCCTTCGGCTCCATTAAGAATAACCCCTGAGTCCCCGGCATAGACAACGATGGAGATCCTGTCATCCTCCTTCAGCTCCTCTACCAGTTGCCGGAAGGCATTCTTGAGCAGCGGGAGTTTATCCGGTTCATCCATGGATCCGGATACATCAATCAGAAATACCAGATTACTCTTCGGCAAAGCCGTTTTATCCACATTTTTACCCTGAATTCCCACCGTCAACAGGTAATGCTCTTCATTCCAGGGGCATTCTCCGATCTCAGTATTGATCGAGAACGGTACCCTGCCCTCCGGCTCGTCATAATCGTAGGTAAAGTAATTCAACATCTCTTCGATTCTTACTGCTTCCGGATTCGGCAGAAGCCCGGAGGTGATACTATTCCTTAGCTTTGCATAAGAGGCCGTATCCACATCAATGGAAAAGGTAGATAACGGATTGTCTGTCACCGCTTGAAAACCGGTCTCTTTAAACTGTGTATATTCTTCTGAATTCGGAACACTGGGCTGCCAGTCCTCCCGGAAGTTTGTATTATACTTGTATTCCTTCTCCATTGACGGGCTTTCTGCAATTTCCCCATCCGGCTGATCCTGTTCAGTGACTGCTGAATTCGCAGTGCTATCCTGCTGGGAAGTCTTTGCTTGCCCACCGTCCGATATAGCTTTGTTCCCTTTACCATTAGAGCTTAGGTCTCTGTCTGCCTCCTCCCCGGCAGGCAAATCCTTCGTCTCCTTATAACTACCCGTATCCTTAGTTTCATCCTTCTTCGCACAACCGGTCAATATCAGCGTCATCAATAGTATAAGAACCATTACAAACGATAGTACTTTCTTCATATAAGCTTCTCCTCTCCACTTTTGGGATTCTCCTCCGTTAGTTCTGCTTCAAAGAACGGCCGTTTTCTTTGATTACACTAATTAGACACCAGGAAAAGGTAATTGGTTCCATTCCACAGATTAACAATTTATGAATTAATTATTACAGGATGTTACAGAACGCTCGGAATTCCCTTCTTGGGAACACAGAGTCAGTATATTGATGATGTAATATCAAGGAACTCCACCCTATAAGTGGACGGAATACAATCGGATTGTCTGCCTGTGGCAGCCAACCGCTAACAAAAAGACATCCGGTGCTAAAAGAATGCACCGGATGTCTGGCGTATGGGAATAATATAGAGAATGGCTATTTATTTTTTTTCTTTACCTTGTTTTGTCCGGTCTGCTTCAGGTGGACCTCATAAGTAAAGGATACAGGATCTCTGTCTCCTGTCTGTGCCGCATAAGTCGTAATCATATAATTGGTTCCCTCCTTGAACAGATTCCTGATATTTAGGGCATCTGCATCCGTTACATTGAAGGGATCAACCGTAACGACCTTATACTCAGTTTTGGCGGATTTCTTATTGCCGGTTGTCTTAACATTGATAAAGGTTACGGTGTAATTAACATACTGTCCCATCAGCTCATTCAGGGAGACAAAACCCTCCGTTGTACTACCGTCAAAGAACAGATTAATCTCGGGAATACGAATATTATCAATATACCAGCCGGGATCATTATAGGACCAGTCCGTCATATAACGGAAGGAGATTAGTATCTTCTGTCCGGCATATGCACTCAGATCAAAGGTCACCGGAGTCCAGCCGTCATAGTATC
>JAEYQV010000055.1 GCA_023409835.1 Bacillota bacterium | reverse complement strand
GACTAGGGTAATAAAGCTAAATGAGGATTATCTGCAATCAAAAATCGGCTTAAATGAATAAGCAAGCATTAATATGATAAATTATAGATTGAAGAAGGATGAGTAGGGAATGCTGCAGAAAACCCGGGACTCATCCTTTTTTGTGAGGTGAAAAGCAATATCAAATCTCCTTAACCCTTTTTTCCTCCGTTTAATTTCAAATAGTAATACCAGGCAGAGTATAAACCCGGTATGGCTACCCGGGCTTTGATTATGGAACTATTGTATTTTTTAACATTGACAAATATTTAACAATGTTGTATAGTTAGGAAGACCCGATTGAAACAACTATTAAAACCGGAAGGATTGGTGTAACCAATGAATATCTATATCTGTGTAGGAAGCTCCTGCCATATCAAAGGCTCTTATGATATCATTCAGCTGATGAAGGAGGCAATATCTGTTAACCACCTGGAGGATCGAATCAACCTCTCTGCTGCCTTTTGTCTGGGCAGATGTACCGACGGTGTATCCGTAAAGATTAATGACGATATCATCTGCGGAATATCCAAAGACAATTTTCATAGCTTCTTTCAAGAGCATGTCCTGTCTGCTTTATAGATTCCTATATTGTTAATCAATGCAAATAATTCACTCGTTGGAAATCTTAATTTCCAACCGGAGGAAATCCTATGAACTATTACATACAACTAAAGAAATCAAATTGTAAAAACTGCTATAAATGCATCCGCCACTGTCCCGTTAAATCAATCCGTTTCTCCGATCATCAGGCACACATTGTCAAGGACCAATGTATACTCTGCGGTGAGTGTTTTGTTGCCTGCCCCCAGAATGCGAAGCAAATCCGTAATGATGTAGCTGCCGTTAAGGAAATACTTGCTTCCGGCAGACCGGTTTATGCGAGTATTGCCCCCTCATTTGTTGCTAATTATAAGGGCTCCGATATCCACTCCATGGAGCAGGCTCTGCGAAAGCTGGGCTTTTCCGGAGCCGGTGAGACTGCTCTCGGTGCTACTGTCGTTAAGAAGAGATATGAAGAAATGATTGCCGAAGGCTCCGGCCGTGTAATCATTTCCTCCTGCTGCCATACGGTCAACACCTTGATTCAGAAATATTACCCTGAAGCTCTTCCCTGTCTTGCTGATGTCATGTCACCGATGCAGGCTCATTGTCTGCAGATTAAGAAGGAGCATCCGGAGGCATACACCGTATTCATCGGCCCCTGTATCTCGAAGAAGGAGGAAGCGGAGCAATATCCCGGAATTGTTGATTGTGCTCTGACCTTTGAGGAGCTGTCCGGCTGGCTTAAGGAGGAAGGCATTACCATAGAAGCGATTGCTGCTCCGGAAGCAAACGCTACCGAAGGAAGAGCCCGACTATTCCCTGTTAAGGGAGGTATTCTACGCTCCATGCACCTTCCGGTATCCGATTACGATTATATCAGTGTAGACGGAATTGATAACTGTATCAGCTCCCTGAGAGATATCGTCAGCGGTTCTCTGTCCCACGTATTCATTGAGATGTCTGCCTGTGCCGGTAGCTGTACCGGAGGTCCTGCCATGGATCAGGAGCATAGGGCACCGCTAAAGGATTATATTGCGGTAAACCGGTATTCAAGGGAGAAGGATTTTACGATCACTGCTCCATCGAAGGATGGACTTAAGAAGAGCTTTCCCTACCTGGGTATTAGCAACCAGATGCCGGGAAGCTCCGCAATTGATGAGATACTGAATAAAATGGGTAAACCCACGAAGGAGCAGGAGCTTAACTGCGGCAGCTGTGGTTATAATACCTGCCGGGATAAGGCCGTCGCAGTCTATCAGGGCAAGGCTGACCTTACGATGTGTCTTCCTTTTCTGAAGGAAAAGGCTGAGAATTTCTCCGATAATATTATCTATAATATGCCCAACGGAATCCTCGTCCTGAATGAGAACCTGGAGGTCCAGCAGATTAACCGGGCAGCAAGACAGATATTGAATGTCCATAATAAGCATGACATCCTGGGTTATCCGGTCGTCAGGATCTTAAATCCCACCGCATACCTTGAGGTCATGACCAATGGTCAGAATATTCATGATAAGCTGATTTATCTTCCGGAATATCAGAAATATATAGAAGAAACCGTGATTTATGATAAGACCTATCATATCATCATCAGTATTATGAGAGATATCACGGCTGAGGAGAATTTACGTCTGAAAAAGGAAGCCATCAGCAAGCATACCATAGAGATTACAGATAAGGTCATTGAGAAGCAGATGCGAGTCGTTCAGGAAATAGCTTCCCTGCTCGGTGAAACAGCTGCTGAGACAAAGATTGCCTTGACAAACCTGAAGGAGACCCTGGAAAATGAATGACCTATGTACCGATGTCGGAAGCTTAAGTGTCAATAAGCATGGTGAACCGCTCTGCGGTGATCATGTGGAGATTGTCTGGCAGAACGATAATTCTTTAATCATGGTATTGGCAGACGGTCTAGGCAGTGGTGTAAAAGCTAACATTCTCTCAACCCTGACCGCCAAGATCATCTCCACTATGATGGCTAACAATATGAGCATCGAAAACTGTGTTACAACCGTCGCTTCTACCCTGCCCGTCTGTGAAACCCGGGGAATTGCATATTCCACCTTTACTATCATACAGGTTATTGACAGTAGACAAGCTCAAGTGATACAATACGACAATCCGCATGTTGTCTTTCTGCGCAATGGAATTAACTGCGACTACGATAAGCACCAGTTGCAAATCGGAGATAAAACCATTTACAAATCCATAATTGACCTTTCTCCCGGAGATGTTCTGGTCGCCATGAGTGACGGAGCCGTCTATGCCGGTGTCGGAAAATCTCTGAACTTTGGCTGGCAGAGACAGAATATAGTTGAATTTCTGGAAGCCTTCTATGAAAGCAGCTCCTCCTCTAAGATGATATCTACCATATTACTGGATCAGTGTGTGCGTTTGTATGGCGGTGAGCCTGGAGACGATACCACGGTAGCGGCAGTTAAAATCCGCCGAAGGCAGCCGATCAATATCCTAATTGGTCCTCCTGCGGACCCGGCAGATGATAATCGAATGCTGTCTACCTTCTTTGTAAAGGAAGGAAAGCATGTGGTCTGTGGAGGTACGACTGCTTTCCTTGCCGCCGGTTATCTGGGCAGGGAGATTGTGACAGAATTGAATTATGTGGATCCTGATATTCCTCCTGCCTCAAAAATTGAAGGTGTAGATCTGGTAACAGAGGGTGTCGTCACGATTAACCGAGTACTCCGTTATGTAAATAATTATCAAAAGGATAACGATTGCTATCTTGAATGGAGTACGCGAAAGGATGCAGCATCCATGATTACCAAGCTGCTTCTGGAGGAGGCTACTGATATTAATTTCTATGTTGGCAAAGCAATCAATTCTGCGCATCAGAATCCCAATCTGAACATTCACTTCAGTATTAAGATGAGATTAATTGAGGAACTCTCGGAAACCTTGAGAAGCATAGGAAAACAGGTTAATGTGGAGTATTTTTAACAGTATTAGTAATGTATTAACAGGGAATATGTTATCCCTTGGAAAGGTTGGCTAAATTGAGAAAGTTTGAAACAAAAGTACAGCAGTTGAAATATAACGTGCTGAGGGAGGTTGCCAAAAGCGCTTTCCAGAATGATCTGCATCATGCAGTATATAAAATCCCACAGATGATTGTTGCCGGTCCGAAAGCCACGATGCGTTGCTGCATCTATAAGGAACGTGCTATCGTGAATGAACGGATTAATCTGGCTATGGGCGGAAATGAGGATAACCCCAATATTATTGAGGTTCTGGATATCGCCTGTGACGAGTGCCCGGTCGGCGGCTTTGAGGTATCAAATGCCTGCAGAGGCTGTATTGCTCACCACTGTGAAGGTGCCTGCAAGCTGGGTGCCATCACCTTTGACGAGAAGCAGAAAGCGATCATTGATAAAGAAAAGTGCGTGGAATGCGGTAAATGTGCTTCTGTCTGTCCTTTCAATGCAATTGCCAATAATAAACGTCCCTGCCAGATAGCCTGCAAGGTAAAGGCCATCAGCATGGACGAGGATAAGAAAGCCTTAATTGATAACAAGAAATGCATTGCCTGTGGTGCCTGTGTCTATCAATGTCCCTTCGGAGCCATCATGGATAAGTCCTTCCTGCTGGATGTAATTGATATACTGAAGGAGAGCAACCATAATACCAAATATAAAGTATACGCAGTCGTAGCCCCCTCCATAGCCGGACAGTTTTCTTTTGCTAAGCTGGGGCAGGTAATCAGCGCCATCAAGCAGCTTGGTTTCCATAGCGTTGTGGAAGCTGCTCTCGGTGCCGATATGGTGGCCAGCGCCGAAGCGGACGAGTTAATGGAGAAGGGCTTCCTTACCAGCTCCTGCTGCCCTGCCTTTGTTGATTATGTCAAAAAGCAATTTCCGGCATTAGTAAAACATATCTCCCATAACCTCTCTCCGATGGCCACGATTGCGAAAAAGATCAAGGAAACTGACCCGGAGGCCAAGGTAATCTTTATCGGACCCTGTACCGCTAAGAAGATGGAGATACAGCGCCCCGAGGTAGCACCTTTAGTAGATAGTGTTCTCACCTTTGAGGAGCTTCAGGCGATGATAGACAGTCGGGATATTGTGTTAGAGCGTCTACCTCTTGATATTCTCGATAATGCTTCCTATTATGGCAGAATCTTTGCGAGAAGCGGGGGCTTAACCGAAGCCGTTAAGGAAGCGATCAAGGAAAAGGGTAGAGAGGATTTCGTACTAAATCCAATTGCCTGTGACGGAATTGAAGCCTGTCGGTCCGCACTGTTGAAGGCCTCTAAGAATGTACTCCCGTATAATTTCATCGAAGGAATGGCCTGCAACGGGGGCTGTATCGGTGGCGCCGGCTGTCTCACCCACGGGGAAAGAAACAAAAGCGAGGTTGATATCTACGGAAGAGAAGCCCTTGAAAAAACTATCCAGGACGCCATAGCACCCTATATCAGCTAAATTGAGTTTAGAACATTGTAGGGCAGATTATGAAACATATCATGAATTATATTATTCGAATGATTTAAAACAACTGATTTTATGATATAATTGCTTTAGTGAAAAAATAAATGTAAAAAGGTAGATAATATGGCTATAAACATACTGATCATTGATGCTCAAGGCGGCGGAGTCGGAAAGCAATTGGTGTCCGCCATAAAACAAAATATCCCAACTGCCTTGGTTCGGGCTGTTGGGACAAACAGTGCAGCTACTTCAGCTATGCTAAAGGCAGGCGCAGACTCTGCGGCGACCGGAGAAAATGCCATTCTGGTGGGTTGTAGAAAGGCTGATGTGATTATGGGTCCGATCGGAATTGTAATTGCAGATTCCCTGTTCGGAGAAATAACTCCCACTATGGCAAAGGCTATCGGCCAGAGTAATGCAAAAAGGATTCTGATTCCCTTTAATCACTGTGATAATATTATCGTGGGGATATCGGATCTTAGCATTGGAAAGCTCATACAGGCTGCCATTGATGAGCTGAGGAAAATGGTAGAATGATGGTTAAGGGAATTTAAATACTACCTTTCCCTTAATCTTATTCTTACTAACAAATTTATTCTCCCAGTCTCTTGCATCGATAGAAGAATTTCGGTTATCACCCATCATAAAGTACTTTCCCTCGGGAATTGTAAATGGTCCAAAGTCATGGTCTAAGGCTTCCTTCACATAGCTTTCTTCTAACGGCTCGCCATCAATGTAGACCAAACCATCCTTCCCCTCGATGATCTCTTCGGGAAGACCGATAATTCTCTTCAATCGGTCCTCTGATTCATTATCCGGAAACGGAAACACTACAATATCCCCTCGTTTTGGATTACTGAACAGATAGGCAGGGCGGAGCACCAATACCTTTTGTTGGGTCATAATGGTATTCTCCATAGAACCGGTTGGAGTTACTACCTTGTAAATAATAGTTTTGTTAATCAGAAATGCCAGTGCTACAGCCACCACCAAAACGATAAGCCAGCTGATCAGTTCCTTCATAATCCTTTTATCCATTCAAGTCTCCCCTCTACCCCCAGCTTAAGCTAACTCAGCCATTTGAAGTGCGGATATTTAAAAATCGCTTTACTCCTTATCTTATCCTTCTTGACGAAAGGATTTCTCCAATACCTTGAGTCTGCAGAATCATTCCGGTTATCTCCCATCATGAAGTACGAACTCTCCGGTACCGTAAAAGGTCCGAAGTCCTCATCAATCTCTTCCTTCACATAGCTCTCCTCAAGGGGTTCTCCATTAATATAGACCAATCCATCCTTGCCCTCCACAGTTTCTCCGGGGAGCCCGATGATTCTCTTGATATAATCCACGGATTCATCATCCGGGAACGGAAATACGATAATATCTCCCCGCTCGGGATCACTGAACAGATATGCCTGTCGATAGGTAAATACCCTGTCACCGGTCATAATGGTGTTTTCCATAGAACCGGAGGGAATCTCCTCGTTTAAAATAAGAAATTTATTAATTAATAAAGCGAGTAAAAAGGCTGCGGCTAATACCAATACCCAGCTTAAAATTTCCTTAAAAATACGTTTTCCCATGCATGTGCTCCTTTGAAAATCAAATATAGTAAGCTACCACCAATTATAGCTTTATAATCCGCATTTGTAAAGCGAGGATTAACTGCACCTTTCCCTGCACCTTCGAATACAATATAATAATATGATGCTATTTAGGGGGATAATCCTATGGGTTATTATGTTCCGGTGGAAGCTGGTGTCAACTTATTTGTTGAAGATCTGAATCCGGAGAGCAACAAAGTGATAGTATTCCTGCATGGCTGGCCGGGGAGCCATGAATTATTCGAATATCAACTGAATCAATTACCGTCTATGGGCTATCGTTGCATAGGAATTGACCAGCGGGGCTTCGGTAAATCGGATAAGCCGTATCAGGGCTATGACTATGACCGACTGGCGGATGATGTACGATGTGTTATGGATACTCTGAAGCTTCAGGATGCTACTCTAGTAGGCCACTCCTCGGGAGGGGCAATTGCGATCCGCTATATGGCAAGACACAAGGGCTTCGGTGTGTCCCGGCTGGTTTTATGTGCCGCTGCTGCACCAAGCCTGATAAAACGTCCTTACTTTCCCTATGGGCTTTCGGAACAGGCGGTTTTGGATATTATCCAAGGCACCTATAGCGATCGACCGAACATGTTGAAGGGCTTCGGAGATACCTTTTTCTATCAACACATCAGCGAGGCCTTCTCCCAATGGTTCTTTTCCCTTGGTTTGCAGGCTGCAGGCTGGGCAACCGCTTTCATTGCAAGAACCTGGATCGAGGATGTAGGATTATTTGAAGATCTTGGCCGAATTCATGTCCCGACCCTGATCCTGCATGGAATCCATGATAAGGTATGTCTTTTCCCTCTGGCTGAAGCACAGCATAGAGGAATCCGCAATTCAACGTTGATTCCCTTCGAGTTCAGTGGTCACGGCTTATTCTATGATCAACGGGATAAATTCAATATGGAGCTCAACCGTTTTATCGAAGACTGTTAAGAGCGGGGCTGTCGCACAATAACCTTGAAGATACAGGAAGCCCTCTATGCTTCCCATAATGCACTGTTTGAGAGACATATTGCTGATGTTGTGTGATCATAGGCGGACAATTTATTGTTCGAATATGACATACAGCATCAAGATGTGTCTCTCAACCT